>JBFJMM010000260.1:0-2871 GCA_041633885.1 Porticoccaceae bacterium | reverse complement strand
TCGCCCCGATTGCGATGGAAGAAGGTCTGCGCTTTGCGATTCGCGAGGGCGGACGCACGGTGGGTGCGGGCGTGGTGGCCAAGATTATCGCGTAACAGGTCGTTTGGGTGACCAGGCCGAGGCATTGATCGGGTGTCTCGGCCTCATTGTTAGGTGCCATAAGTTGTTGAGTGTCAGTAGTTGCCGCGGGAAAGCCGCAGGTTTGTATTGGGTTTCTGCGGGCGCAGCTGAGGTATCCGGGGTTTTGATTCCAGGCCAGTAGTTCAATTGGTAGAGCACCGGTCTCCAAAACCGGGGGTTGGGGGTTCGAGTCCCTCCTGGCCTGCCAGGATCAGGCGTGACCACAGGTCGACAGGTGAGACAGTAGTATGAGCGCAGCGGTGGAAGAGAAGTCCTATCGTTTCGATACGCCGAAGTGGCTGCTCGTCATCTTGGTGGTGGGCGGCGGTATCTACGGTAATTATTACTACGGTGCCGAACCCATTCTGTACCGGGCGATCGGGCTGATTATGCTGGCGGCCGTGGCCGTGGCGATCGCTATGCAAACTGCGAAGGGCGCGGCGGTCTGGAATCTGGCCAGGGGCGCCCGAGTTGAAGTGGGCCGGGTGGTGTGGCCGACTCGCAGCGAGCGCAACCAGACCACATTGGTGGTGGTTGGCTTTATTTTTGTTATGGCGCTGATACTGTGGGGTCTCGATGCCCTGTTTGGCTGGATTGCTGCCGGAATTATCGGTTAGGAGAGGGCGATGTCGAAGCGTTGGTATGTAGTGCACGCCTATTCCGGTTACGAGAAGAAAGTGGCTGCCGCGCTTCAGGAGCGGGTTGCGCGCATGAATATGCAGGATCAGTTTGGCGATATTCTGGTGCCCACTGAAGAAGTGATTGAGATGCGTAGCGGCCAGAAGCGCAAAAGCGAACGCAAATTTTTTCCCGGATACGTGCTGGTGCAGATGGAATTGACGGACGAGTCCTGGCATCTGGTCAAGGAAACACCGCGGGTGCTGGGCTTTATTGGCGGCAAGGCCGATAAACCCGCACCGATTACCGATCGGGAAGCAGAGTCAATTTTGCAGCGAGTGCACGATTCCGAGGAGAAGCCCAAGCCGAAAACCATGTTTGAGCCGGGTGAAATGGTGCGCGTCACCGATGGCCCGTTCAACGATTTCAACGGCGCGGTTGAGGAAGTGAACTACGACAAGAACAGGCTGCGTGTGGCGGTCATGATTTTCGGTCGCTCGACGCCGGTCGAGCTGGATTTTAATCAGGTCGAGAAGGCCTGACCACTAAGGTGCGCCGATGCAGGTCGGCGCGGGGAGCCTGCGACGGATAGCGCGCGTCAAGCGCGTAGGTCCCGAGGCGCTAATACCCATTTGGAGATGAGCAATGGCAAAGAAGGTACAGGCGTATATCAAGTTACAGGTTGCAGCCGGGAAGGCCAACCCAAGCCCCCCGGTGGGGCCGGCCCTCGGTCAGCACGGGGTGAACATTATGGAGTTCTGCAAGGCGTTTAACGCGCAGACCCAGCACCTCGAGCCAGGCTTGCCCACGCCGGTGGTGATCACCGTATACAGCGATCGCAGCTTTACCTTTATTATGAAGACGCCGCCGGCGGTGGTGCTGCTGCTTAAGGCAGCGGGCGTGGCCAAGGGCAGCGGACGACCCAACACCGAGAAGGTTGGCAAGGTGACACGCGCGCAGCTGGAAGAGGTCGCTCATCAAAAAATGCCCGATCTGACAGCGTCGGATCTGGATGCCGCGGTGCGTACTATTGCCGGCAGTGCACGCAGTGCCGGTCTCGAAGTGGAGGGCGTATAACATGGCCAAAATGTCAAAGCGCCAGCGCGCCATTCAGGAAAAAGTTGTACCGGGCAAACTGTACAATATTACCGAGGCGGTGGAGTTGCTCAAATCCATTGCCACTACGAAATTTAATGAAACAGTCGATGTGGCGGTTAATTTAGGCATCGATCCGCGCAAATCCGATCAGGCGGTGCGCGGTGCAACCACGTTGCCTCACGGTACGGGAAAAACCGTGCGCGTCGCCGTATTTGCGCAGGGCGCCAGTGCGGAAGACGCCAAAGCGGCGGGTGCCGATCTGGTGGGTATGGAAGACCTGGCTGCCGAAATCAAGGCCGGCAAGATGGATTTTGATGTGGTGATTGCCAGCCCGGACGCGATGCGCGTCGTTGGCCAGCTCGGTCAGGTGCTCGGCCCGCGCGGCCTGATGCCCAACCCCAAAACGGGTACTGTCACGCCCGATGTGGTGACTGCGGTCAAAAATGCCAAGGCGGGCCAGATACGTTTTCGGGCGGACAAAAACGGGATTATTCACGGTGGTGTCGGAAGCATTACATTTGACGCCGCTGCCATCGCTGCAAATCTGGAAGCGCTGATTGCGGATCTCAAAAAAATTAAACCCGCATCGGCCAAGGGTATCTACCTACAGAAAATTACCCTGTCCACCACGATGGGCCCCGGTTTAAGCATAGATCAGTCGTCTCTGGAGAGCTAAAGACGAACACAACAGACTTTAGGGTTAGTGCCGTGACGTTGGTAGTCGCGGCGCCGACCGTTAAAGACCGCCGGTTCCCCGCAGGGGTTTAATGGGGGTTTGTTGAGGCTCTGCACGTTGGAGCAGCGACGCCACCGCCAGCGTAAACGGCGTGACCCGATTCAGCGTTGGTTAGCTGGATTTGTTCACCGTACAACGCCCCCGTTCGCAAGCTGGGCAGGGGCAGGCGCTGGGTTAACTGCCCAGCAAATCCAGGAGATATTTTTGTGGCATTAAATCTCGAAGACAAGAAAGCGATTGTCGCAGACGTTAACGAGACTGCCCTTAATGCATTGTCACTGGTTATTGCCGATGCCCGT
>JBFJMM010000259.1:0-2880 GCA_041633885.1 Porticoccaceae bacterium | reverse complement strand
GGTTGCCGCGGCGCGAGCGGTGAACTATGTGGGGGCGGGCACGGTGGAGTTTTTGCTCGACGCCAGTGGCAATTTTTATTTTATGGAAATGAACACGCGCCTGCAGGTGGAACACCCGGTGACCGAGCTGGTCACTGGACTCGATCTGGTGGAGTGGCAGTTGCGGGTAGCGGCTGGTGAAGCGTTGCCGTTGACTCAGAAGCAGGTTGAACTGAACGGGCATGCTATTGAGGTGCGTCTCTACGCCGAAGACCCGAGCACGGATTATTTGCCGCAAACCGGGCGCATTGTCGCATGGCGCCCAACCCAAAATACTCGGGTTCGCGTTGACAGCGGCATTGTCGAAGGTCAGGAGGTTACCCCTCACTACGATCCGATGCTGGCCAAGATTATTGCCCACGGCGTCAATCGCGACCAGGCGTTGCGACGTTTGCGCACGGCGCTCGAGGATACGCATCTGCTGGGTGTGGTGACCAATCGGGAATTTCTGCTCAATATTTTACGCGACCCATATTTTGCTGGTGGTAGCGCGACTACCGCGTTTCTACCGGAACGTCCGCACCTGTGCGCCCGACCTCAAAGTGACGGGGCTGCAACAGCGCTGGCGGCGGTGTTATTGTCGCAGCGAGGGAATATCGTTGATGTGTCGGGGGTTGCTGGTGTGGGCAATTACGGCTGGCGTAGCACTGGCACCTTATCCTGGCCGATGCGTGTGCAGATCGGTGAAGGTGAACCCGTCACTGCGAGGCTCGAACAGGACGCGTTAAGATATACGTTTACACAGCTCAATGGGGATGTGTATCAACTGGAGTTGACGGCGGCACCGATGGGCGTCACGGGTACTGTACAATTTTTAGCGCAGGGACAGGTGCGCCGGGCCTGGTATGCATTTCTCGACGACGGACGACTGGCGCTGGATATGTCCGGCGCCACCCGTTATTTCCGTTCAATCAGTTTTTCCGAGCGACGGGAAGCAAGTACCAACAATGGTCTGTTGCGAGCGCCCATGAGCGGCAAAATTGTCGAGGTGTCAGTAGCGCCCGGAGACAGGGTCAGTAAAGGCCAGGTGCTGGTGACCCTCGAGGCGATGAAAATGTTCCATCAGCTGGTTGCCGATAGCGATGCCACCGTGTCGACAGTGCATGTCGTAGCCGCGCAGCAGGTCGACGTCGCGACGCTCCTGGTAGCCCTTGATCCGGAGACTGAACAAGCAACCTGAGCGACTGGGAATGTTTGGACTTAACAATGACGCGCTGATACGCGCTGAAAGAATGGCGCGGTGCAATATTTCTGTACCAGAATCTGGGAATTTATATGGGCGATAAAATCGTAAAAATTGGTGGCGCAGCGGGCTACTGGGGCGACAGTTCGGAAGGCGCCGCGCAACTGGTGAAATCCGGCGGGGTCGATTATCTGGTATTCGATTATCTTGCCGAGGTCACCATGTCCATTCTCGCCAAGGCGAAAAGCCGTTCGGAGGATGCTGGTTATGCCACCGATTTTGTTACCGGTATTCTTCAGCCACTGATCAAGGATATCGCCGCCCAGGGTATTCGGGTGGTGGCGAATGCCGGTGGAGTCAATCTGAAAGCCTGCCAGAAAGCGATTCAACGGGTCACCGAGGAGGCCGGTGTTGCCCTTAAAATTGCGATTGTGGAAGGCGATAATCTACTCGAGCGCGAGGCGGAGCTGCGTGCCAGCGGCGTCAAGGAAATGTTTTCCGACGAACCGTTTCCCGAGAAAATTGCGAGTATTAACGCCTACCTGGGGGCGTTTCCCATTGCGCAGGCTTTGGCGGAGGGTGCGGATATTGTCATTACCGGGCGAGTTGTTGATAGCGCGGTCACCCTCGGCCCTCTGATTCACGAATTTGGCTGGTCGGCGGATGATTTTGATCGTCTTGCGGCGGGCACTCTGGCGGGACATCTGATCGAATGTGGCTGTCAGGTCACGGGGGGGAATTTTACCGATTGGCAACTATCCTGCGATGGTTGGGACAATATGGGGTATCCCATCGCCGAATGCGCGGAGGACGGCACGTTTGTAATTACCAAACCCGAGGCGACGGGCGGTTTGGTGTCGGTACATACGGTGGGCGAGCAGATGTTGTATGAAATAGGCGATCCGCAGGCCTATATTGTCCCCGACGTGGTGTGTGATTTTTCCCAGGTCACCCTGGTGGATCAGGGTGACGATCGCGTACTGGTCAGCGGTGCCAAAGGCTATCCGCCCACGGATACGTACAAGGTGTGTGCGACGTTTCCCGACGGATACCGGGCTACCTTTACCCAAACCATTACCGGATTTGAAGCCGAGGCGAAGGCGCGAGCCATGGGTCAGGCCATCCTAAAACGCAGCAGTCGCCTGTTCGCGGAGCGGGGTTGGCCGGACTTTCGCAAAACCCGCATCGACCTGCTGGGCGCCAATGCCCTGTGGAACCCCCGGCAGTTCGAGCGGCAGGCGCCGAGCAGTGAGGTGGTGTTGAAAATGTCGGTACACCACGACCTGGCGCAGGCGGTGGATCTGTTTACCCGTGAAGCGATGGGTTCCGCGTTAAGTTCCACCACTGGGCGCTGTGCAGCGGGGGCGCCGGGGCGACCAAAAGTATCGCCAGTGGTACGCCTCTATTCCTTTTTGCTGGACAAAAGGTCGGTTTCCGTTGAGGTCGACGTAAATGGCGTCCGGCATAGTTGTGCGCCTCCGTTCACTGGAAGTACAACCTTCACACCGGACATGAAAATACCTGTCAGCGCTGTGCCGGCGGCGACGCCCGAACCCGGGTACGCGAAAATGGTACCCTTGCTAACCCTGGCGGTCGCTCGTAGCGGTGATAAAGGCGACAATGCCAATATCGGCGTGATTGCCCGCAAAGCGGAGTAT
>JBFJMM010000258.1:0-2880 GCA_041633885.1 Porticoccaceae bacterium | reverse complement strand
CCGACCTGTGACCGTGCTCACCAGGTGATGAACGTTGGCGAAGCTTTCCAGCGCGAACAGTTTCGGCACGCGAATACTGCCCGGTTCGCAGGAGCGGCCGATATCGTTGCGCAGTAAATCCACGATCATCAGATTTTCGGCCCGGTCCTTGTTGCTATTCAGTAACTGAATGGCTGATTCTTCGTCCTCCTGTACAGTTTGCCCCCGGGGGGCTGTACCTTTGATGGGTTTGGTTTCGACAACGTTGCCGGCGACTTTCAGGAATCGTTCCGGCGAAAAGCTGAGTACGCTTTGCTCGTCCCATTCCAGGTAGGCGCTAAAGGGGGACGGTAGTACGTTGCGCAAGTGCTGGTAGGCATTCCACGGATCCCCCCGGTAAGCGGCGCTAAAATGTTGGGCGCAATTGACCTGGTAACAATCTCCGGCGGCGATATAGCGCTTAATTCGAGACACGGAATTGAGATATGTCGCTTTGTCGGTGGATGCGTGGAATTTTTCGGTCAGGGAGAAGTTTGAAACCCCAATGGGATCGCCAGTATGAATTTTCTTTGGCATATCTTTCCCGGTCAGCGCCGTCACTGCCGCGCGCAACGGTGCTGGACAGGCGGGATGGAATACGCGCCACGCCTGGCGTGTCTGATGGTTGATAATAATTCCCCACAGGTACAGTCCAAGACGCATATCGGGAAAATCAAGCACGTCAATGGCGGTCTTTGCCGGCGCGCTTGTCCTGTCCAGTTGGTAACCAAAGCTGCCGATCAGGCCCCCGGTAAAAGGCAGGGAAGCGATGCGCTGATCGTCCGGCGTGCGATATTGCTGGATACCGTCGAGGATCTGCTGCGCCAGCGTAAAGGGGTCTTCAGTCGACTCTGTTGTGGCCACACTTACTCCGCTGACGCGGGTAATTCCATCGCGGGTTTCCAGGATGTACTGGGGCGCTGCGCTGATAATATCGAAGCGTCCCTGCAGGGACCGGGGCTTGCCGCTGTCCAGCCACACCGGCGCGGGCAGGGTGCGAATTTGTTCGAATACCACTGCGGCATTGGCAGGATAGGGGAAATCTTGAATATCGATCATCAATTGTGTTCGTTTCTACAGTTGCAGGACATACCTGGCCGCGATTATGACACTGATACGCAGGTGTACGGCGGGCATTTTTCCGTATAATCCCGTCCTTTGAACGTCAGCGCTGACGGCACACCCTTTTACCTGGAGTCGAGCAATGAGCGGAACAACTACCATTTGCGATATCACCCCGGATTTATGTGACCGTCATCCCGACCTGATCAGCGTGCTGGAACCGATGCTATCCAATTTCGGTGGCCGCGAGGGGTTTGGCGGGGAAATCGTGACGGTTAAGTGTTTTGAGGATAATTCTATTGTCAAGGAAACGCTGGGCACTGCGGGCAAGGGCAAGGTCTTGGTAGTGGATGGCGGTGGGTCCCTGCGCCGCGCTCTGTTGGGGGACATGATTGCTGAAAGCGCGGTTAAAAACCTGTGGGAAGGCGTTATTATCTACGGCTGTATCCGTGACGTCAGTGCAATTTCGCAACTCGACTTAGGTGTACAGGCGTTGGCGGCCATACCCCTAAAAACAGAGAAACGCGGCATCGGTGATAGCAACATTCCCGTGACATTTGGTGGCGTGACCTTCACACCTGGAGAATACGTGTACGCCGATAGCAATGGCGTCGTAGTGTCCGTCAAAGCGTTACCAATTACTTGAATTATCGCTATCTGGCTAGCCAGGACTAAAGTGCGCTAACAACGCTTCCGCAACAGTGTCTGCCTGGTCGATATCAGCCAGGTGTCCAGCCCCGTCTATCAAGATGGTTTGCGTGGGGCCGGTGATACCATTAGCAAACGCTGCGGCGTAGACGGGAGGAATGATTTTATCTTCCTTGCCCCAGATTAAAAGCGTGTTGTGGGTGACGCGGTGTAATCGTTTTTCCAGGCCGCGATCGCCAAAGGGCCACAGATAACGGGCCGCCGCTTCCATGCCCCGATAACGCAGGATTTCCCATTCCTCCTCGTTGGCTTCATTCTTCGGGGGTGCAAAAGCTTCGTCAAACGCGTGCTCGCGATGGCATAGCAATTTTTTCTGCTGGGAGAACGTTTGCGCAAAAAAATCCGGTAACGGGTGGGCGTCGCGGTACAGGCCGAAGGGTGCGATAAGCGCCATGCGTCCAACACTTCCAGGCGAGTGCGCCGCAACATCCGCCAGCAGGCTGCCCCCGAGACAGGCGCCAATCATATCCGCGCCGGTCAGGCCGGATTGCTCCAGTAGATCAAGGGTTGCGCAAATCCAGTCCGAATTATCGTCGAGTAACAGGTGTCCCGGTTCGGCGCCGGGAAAGCCGGGCAGGGATGGAACCACCACGCGATACTGTTGTGCGAGGCGATCGAACAACGGTAGCCACTTCGGTCGTCCTCCGATGCCCGCCAAAAAACCCAGAGTTTTACCGGCGCCTTTTTCCCACACCCGGTGCCTGACGCCGTTGACCGTGACTGCGGAGGTTTTCAAGGTGGGGTTGTTCATACGGATTTCCCCCCGACTCTGTCAGCCGCCGACATGGGTTTGGGCCACCAATGATGTTCCCATTCATTTTCAAAAATATGTTCAATTTGCGGACGTACGTATTTGGCAAACATGTCGGTGTTGTAGGTTGTCAGATCCCGTTTCATATTCCCGTACTGCAGTAGTACCATCAGATTGCCGAAATGCAGGTCCTTGATAGCGGTGGTAAGCTTTTCCGCCACCTGATCCGGGGAGCCGATAACCACAAAACCCTTTTCCACCATTTCCTCGAAGCTGGGCGGGCCGCCAGCGCCTTCAACTTTTGCGGCGCCGGCACCAGCGGCGTCGGCGCCGGACGTTTG
>JBFJMM010000257.1:0-2905 GCA_041633885.1 Porticoccaceae bacterium | reverse complement strand
CATCCAGCGTTATAAATTGTTGTGGTACCAGCGTTGCAGCCAGCAGCGCCAGCAGGGGGCCACCCAGTAAACCGTACCAGCGTAAGCGGGGCGTTTGACCTGCAATTTCAGGCATCAGGCGATTTCCATGCAATGGCCAAGCGTGGTTGATGAGGATTATTTTTCAAGATTCAAGTACGCGCGGCGCACTGTTATCTTCATAACATCAAGTTAGCATCACTGCAGACAAAAGCCAATGCGCGCCCTATTTTTGGGTAGCCCTGTGTTGGGAGTCTTTCCGTCAAGCAGGGCGTTACGTCGAATTGCCTGCCAATCGATCGACAAGAGGATGGGTGCTGGAGGCTCTCTGCTTTTCGGTTAGAACTGTTTTTCGGTTAGAACTATTTTTCGGTTAGAATAAGGCGCGGGGCCCGCCTGCAAAATATACGGTGGAGAGCTGGAGCTGGGCTGGACATGGGCAGCAGATAGGTTTGGGATATTCAGATCATCAGGATGTGTTTACGATCAGGCATTAAAGAGAATTAATTTATGGCAATTTCAATTATCGGGGCGGGCTTTGGCCGCACCGGCACGGTGTCCTTGCGTGCGGCGCTCGAACGACTTGAGTGCGGCCCGGTGTACCACATGATGGAAGTATTCGAACATCCGGAGCACGGCCCAAAATGGGTGGCGGCGTTGCAGGATAAGTCCGTACTGGATGAGATATTGGAGGGCTATCGTGCCGCCATTGACTGGCCCGCCTGTCATTTCTGGCGCGAGTTGCTGGCAGCCAACCCTCAGGCCAAAGTAATTCTCACCGTGCGCGACGCCTCCAGCTGGTATAAAAGTATTCACGATACCCTTTATCAAATGTTGCAAAAAGCGCCCGCCACGCTTCCTGGACAACAAATTAATATGGGCAGGAAAATTATCTGGGAAACTACTTTTTCAGAAAAACTGGGTGACCGAGATCACGCTATTGCGGTCTACGAAAAACACAACGCCCAGGTGATTGCGGCGGTTCCCGACCAGCAGTTACTGGTATACCAGGTCAGTGAGGGCTGGCAACCGCTGTGTGAATTTTTGCAGTGTCCGGTGCCGGACGAACCGTTTCCCCGCACCAATAGTACCCGGGAGTTTATGGCGCGCTTTGATCGTCCCTGAATCCGGCCGACACCGAAGTAGTGCGCTAACAGCAGCCTCCGCCCTGGGTCGCGGCGCCGTCGAAGCTGTCCACCCAGTGTGGCATATCCACCATTAACTCGTCCCGCGCGGCGACCCGCAGCGTCTTGCGGGGGTCGATCACCCAGGGACCCGTGCGCTGGACGCTAAGGGTCGCCCGTTGGCCCGCTTTGAGAGCGCGTTCACGATCGCCGTCAAATGCGAGAATGCCCGGCCCGCGAATTTCGACCTTATCACCGATGGCAAGCGCTGCGTGTTGTTGAATATGGGCTGAGCGAAACAGTCCGGGAGAGACCGGCGCCAACAACAGGCGACCGCCTTCTTGATGACTGCAAAAATCCACGCGCACACCGATGTCATCGTAGTGACCGGCGGGGCACAGCAGTCCGCCCAGGGGCGACATGCCTACTGAATCGGGCTCGGCACGCGCCAGCACCAGGGTTTTCATATGTTCGGGTTCGAATGGACCCAGATTGCCGATGCGATCGCCCACCAGAAAGACCGCGTCGATCAGCGCCAGGTCGGATGTTTCGCCTTCAATGTCGACCTGTACCAGTTTGGCGCGGGTGGCCACTTCTTCGCGCCGAATTTTTCCGTGGGCCACCAGGCCCGCTGCCATGCCCGCGATGGTGGGTTCGATCAGCAGTGGGAATACGTTATTGGTGCCGGTGGAGAGGGGTACGATGGCCACATCCGGCCAGGCTTTGGTGACGATGCGGTTGGTGCCGTCCCCGCCCAGGACGACAATCACGTCGCAACCCCGTTCGCGCATGCTACGCACGGCCTGAAAGGTATCCTCGGCGCTGTGGGTAATCGGAACCCGTATTTCCTCCACCTGTGCGCCGATATTCATATGTTCCAGCGCACCCACCGCCAGCCGTCTCGGTTCCCAGGGCACCATAATGCGCTTGCAGCCGGCGGCAATGGCCCCCACCACGATGCGGCTGACCTGATTGCGTTTGCTCTGATGACTGACCGAATCCGCGCGCGCCACCAGGCGTCGACAGTCCCGCCCCGACATCGGATTAACAATAATTCCCAGACTACCCATATTTTTGCCCCGCTGTGGGATCGTTTTCAGTCCTTGTCCGATCGTTGTGTGAATAAATGTAAAGCCATTGCAAACTTGACAATTGCAGTGCAACAGAGCCGCATTATAGGGGTGCCGTCCCGTCAATGCTTGACCTTTCCCACACCGGCAGGTACAAACCGGGTAGCAAATTTTCTCGGTAAAAAATGTTGACCCTGGGATCACTATGAAAATATACCTGTGCCGCGACAATCTCGCTTACATCCAGCGCTTACTCCAGGCGCAGCTGCCGGATGACGAGGTGCTGATGTGCGCGGCTCAGGACATTGCCACGGCCGCACGGGACGCGCAGGTATTGATCCCCACCTTTTCGTCCATTGATGTCGCGGCACTGGCGGCACCGCACCTCAAGTTGGTGCAGCAGTTTGGCGCGGGTCTCGACGGCGTGGATATTGCGGCGGCGACGGCTAACAATGTACTGGTGGCAAATGTGCCCGCCGCCGGGACCGGCAACGCCGAGTCCGTAGCGGAATTAACGTTGTTGTTTATGCTGGCGTTGGCGCGCCGTTACCATTTTGCGCAGCAAACGTTTGCGGAAGGCAAGTTCGGCAGCCCGGTGGGTATGGCGTTAAAGGGAAAAACCGCGGCGATCATCGGTTATGGCGGCATCGGCCGCGAAGTGGCAAGACGCCTTGTGGGATTTGACATGACTGT
>JBFJMM010000256.1:0-2919 GCA_041633885.1 Porticoccaceae bacterium | reverse complement strand
TTTCTGAGTTTCAGCTGTACCTGAAGTTTTTCCAGATCTATCACCCGCCGCCGAAGACCGTTGGTATCCTTGAATGTCAGCAGAGCGTACAGGGAAAAATACAGGACAAATGCACCCAGTCCCGCGAGGTTTACCGGTTGTTGCAGATCGATTTGCCAGGTGGGGTGGCCCAGCGCCACCACAACGAGGATGCCAGCGGCAAATGCGATATTGTGTTCGAACCATTTTTCACGACCACCGGCACGCAGGGCGTCGCACTGTATCACCATAAAAAACATGACCAGCGGTAAAAAACTAAAATTGATCAGTGCGATAAAAACACCGATCAAAAACGCGTCGCAGAGGGCAAAAAGCCGCAGCGCCGTGGCGAAGCCGTGATCGTCGTACGCAAAAATTCTGAGAATGCTCAGTGAAATCACGAAATAGAGAACGGCGAGGCCCAGGCCCAGTACCGGCCCCGGATCGGCTGCGCCTCCACTAATATGGGTTGCAACGATGGTGGCGATGACGCCGATCAGTACCACGCCACGGAACAGCGTGGATGGGTGGTGGAGCCAGTGATTATGTTTGTTTTCGGTTTCCTGCATAGGCTGAATTTTTGTGCCCTGAAAATGCTATAAAAAAAGTCGGTGAGGTGAGCAGATCATACCGTAATCTCTCAGCGAGCTGCATAGCCCCCGAGTATAGGGGGCTTTGCGCGGTGGGAGGAAGGTTTTTGTGCTGTCCGGTAATATTCCCTGACCGGACGCAAGCGGACAAATGTCTGCGTTAGTTGGTGGATCAAGTCCGTCGTGCGAGCCGGGGAGGCCAAACTACCGGTTGGCGTAATCGCCTGTAACGGTGCCTATGCGGCGCGACCACCGCGCAGCAGTTTGCCCGGCAATTTACCGGTGACGTCGATTTGGTCAATACCATGCTGGCGCAGCAGCACACCATTGACCACCACCGCGTCGATACCGGTGGCCTGCACGATCAGGCGATCCTGGCCCGCAGGCTGATCGTAAATCCTCTCGAGTTTGCCGGCGTGAACGGTTTGCGGGTCGATAACCAGCACATCGGCGGGAGCCCCCACCTTTAGGGTGCCCCGATCCGCGATGCGAAATACTTCCGCCGGGCGGGAGGTGAGCATGCGAATGGCCTCTTCGAAGGACATGGCCTGTTTTTCCCGCACCCAGCGACCCAGCAGATAGGTGGGTAAACAGGCGTCGCACAGCTGACTGGCGTGTGCGCCAGCGTCGGACAGGCCGATCACTGCGTTCTTATTGGCGAGCAGTTCCCCCACATCTGCTTCATTGGTATTGGCCACTGGCATGCGAAAGCGCGCTTCCAGGGCGCTGCCCAGGGCGAGATCAAAACCCAGGTCGATGCTGTCGACACCGAGTTCAGCCGCGACTGCGCTGACCGTGCGCTCCTGGTATTCAGGGTGGGATGGGCATACGGAGATAATGGAGTTGGCCCAGGCGTGCTGGAAGGACGGGCGAATATTTGCCATTTTCTCTTTCACCGCCGCACGAAATGCGGGATCTGCGTAGATCCTGGTCTTGCCCGCCGCGTCCGCGGCAGCGATCGGCCGAAAGACGCTGAGGGCTTCAAACGGGAAGGGATCCTTGAATTGAAATTCGAAATACAGCGGCCGCGGGGTTACCTGTGGCACGATATTAAAACCCTGTGCGACCAGCTCATCGGTGCGTCGCATCTGCTCGCGATGGGCGTCGGTGCTCACCATTCCAGCAAGCATCGCCGTCCAGGAAATAGTGATGCCGTACTCCGCACACAGTTCGGCGTATTCGTCGAACCACAATTCCTTGCCAGCCGTGGCCTGGAGTATCCCGTGATCCCGTCCCTGGAGGGTTGACACCAGTGCTTTAATTTCATCGTACGCCGCCACGCGGCTCGGAATCGGGCGTCCACCGTAACCGACATGGGTGGGGGACTTGGAAGTGGCGAAGCCAATGGCGCCGGCATCCAGCGCTTCGTTCACAATCGTGCGCATGCGTTCTACTTCGTCGACACTGGCCTCCCGTTCAGTGGCCTCTTCGCCCATGACATAGAGCCGGGTGGGCGTGTGACCGATCAGCACGCCAATGTTAATGGCGCTGCCCGCCCGCTCGATGGCATCGAGGTACTGGGGAAATGTTTCAAATGGCCAGACCTCGCCCAACCCCGCGTTCAGTGCTGCGGGGCTCATGCCTTCAACTTTCTCCAGGGTACGCACGATCAGATCCCGGTGTTCGGGGCGAGTGGGCGCCACCCCGAAGCCGCAATTTCCTAGCACCACGGTGGTCACCCCGTGCCAGGGGGAAATGGTCAGCATGCGGTCCCATAGAATTTGCGCGTCGTAATGGGTATGAATATCGACAAATCCGGGTGTGACTGCGCGGTCCCGCGCATCTATGGACTGATGGGCGCTGCCTGGCGCCTGCCCCAGAGCGACGATACGACCGTCTCGGATCCCCACATCGCCAGTGTAACCGGCCGCGCCGGTGCCATCGACGATGGTGCCACCGGTAATTTTGAGATCGTAGTCCATGCTTAATCCTCGCTACTTGGGAGCATTTTCCTCCCCGTTCAATCAGTTAATCAGTGCCGCGACTGTGACGGGCTTCCGGCCGGTTGGCGGCGCTGCCTGAACGGGGTCGTCACCCGCGGGCGCTCAGTTCGCCCTGCACGGGCAGGTTGTAGCATTCCACCACATTATCGTGGAGTATCCAGTCTTTCTCCTCCTGGCTCATATCTTGAGTATGTTCGTCGAGCATGGCCTGCGACCAGGGCCAGGTGGAGTCGCTGTGGGGGAAGTCATTGGCCCACATCAGTCGCCGTGGGTTCATCTCGTTGCGGTGCTTGAAAGCAGTCCAGTCGTCCTGAAATGTGAGGTAGATATTACTGAAAAAATACTCGCTGGGCATTTTTTCCAGGGGC
>JBFJMM010000255.1:0-2928 GCA_041633885.1 Porticoccaceae bacterium | reverse complement strand
GTAGTGGTGAGTTTTCCGGACTGGCCAGTCGCGGTTAAATTTTTTCAGGAAGTGATGAATTTTCGCGCGTCCGATTATGTCGACGGCTTTATCGCCTTTATGCGCTGCTTTCCGAACCCCTTCCACCACAGTTTCGGTGTCGGCAACGCCAAACTGCGGGACAACAAACCCGGATTGCACCATGTGAATTTTATGGTGACCGACATGGACGATATCGGGCGCGCCCTCAATCGCCTGCCCGCCAGTGATGTGCCGATTGTATTTGGCCCCGGCCGCCATCCGCCTTCGGGCAGTATTTTTTACTATTTTCTCGAGCCGGACGGCATGACCCTGGAATACAGTTTCGGCATGGAAGAATTTCCGGAGCAGGATCCGCGCAAACCGCGCCTTCTGGAACCACATCCCGACTCCGTTGATTATTGGGGTGGCATGCCTAAACCCAATTTCGCCAGCGCAGGCGATATTCTGCCCGCCGCACCCCAATTGCTCGGCAAAAAATTATGAGCAAGCCGCAGTCGCTCGACCAGCAGGTAGCCATTGTCACCGGTGGTGCTCAGGGCATTGGCCGCGCCATTGCCTTCGATCTCGCGAGCCGCGGCGCCGATCTGATGCTGGGGGATATAAACGAAGAGGTTTTACTGGCCACCGCACTCGAGATCAGCGCCGAGCACGGCGTGACTGTGGAAACCTGCGTCGCCGATCTGTGTACCCAGGAGTCCAACGAACGACTTATCGCGGCGACACTCAGCGCATTCGGCAAGGTGGATATATTAGTCAACAATGCCGGTGGTGGCGTGATTCGGCCGTTTCTGGAACACACGCCGGAGACCCTGGAAACCACCATCAACCGCAATTTGTGGACCGCTATCTGGGGTTGCCGCGCGGTGTTGCCCACCATGCTCGAAAAAAACTACGGCCGCATTATCAATATCGGTGCCGATTCGGTGCGCAACGGACTCTGGGATCACGCCGCGTACAATGCCGCCAAGGGTGGCGTGCACGGCATTATCACCGGACTGGCGCGGGAATTCGCCCACAGCCGGTTGACCTTCAATGCCGTTGCGCCCTGTGCGGTGCGCACCCCCCAGGTGGACAGCATCCGCGCGGATATGCCCGCGATGTACGAAAAATTTATTAGCGTCATTCCCAAGGGGCGTCCCGCGGAGATGCACGAAGTGGCCGCCGTCGTCAGTTTTCTGGCCAGCCCGGAAGCCTCGTTTGTTACCGGCCAGGTGATCAGCGTCAACGGCGGCAGCACCATGCTGTAGAGCGTTAACGGACGGAAATTCCAGTACTCCACACCCGATTTTTCTAAGCCAGGCGCCTGCCGTGATTATCGATGTCCACACCCATATCGTTCCCGAGTCGTTTCCCTCCTACGGCGGCAACAACCCGGCGACGGCGTGGCCGACCATGGCCAGTTGTAATCAGCCCCATCACCGCGCGGTAGTGATCGGCGGTAAAACATTTCGCGAGGTCAGCCACCACTGCTGGCATACAGGAGAGCGACTACAGGATATGCGCGCCGAAGGCGTCGCGCGTCAGGTATTGTCCCCGATGCCGGAACTACTGTCTTACTGGTTCGAGGTGGACGACGCCCTGCGCATGTGTCACCACATCAATACAACAATTGCCACCATGGTAAACAGCGCGCCCGAACACTTCTACGGATTGGGCATGGTACCCATGCAGGATCCCGCGCTGGCGGCCCGGGAAATGGCGCGCCTGAAGGCCGACTACGGATTGCTGGGCATCGAAGTCGGCACCAATATCAACGGCAAACCCATTGGCGATCCATTTTTTGAACCGGTGTTCGCGGCCGCCGTGGAACAGGATCTCGCCATTTTTGTACACGCTCTGCACCCCGCGGGGATCGAGCGGGTAATAGGCCCGCCGGGGATGGCGGCGCTGGTGGCATTTCCCAATGAAAACGCCCTGGCGGTGGCCTCGCTGATCTGCGGCGGTATGCTGACGCGCTATCCCGATTTGCGTATTGCGTTCAGTCACGGCGGCGGCGGCTTTGGCCTGGTGTTGCCACGCATGCTGCACGGCTGGCGCACCATGGGGGACGGTATGTTCGACGCCTCGCCCCTGGATCTGGCGCGCCGCCTGTATTACGACACGCTGGTGTACGACACCCCCGCCCTGAAGTACCTGATTGATCTGTTTGGCGTGGAGCGTCTGCTGGTGGGCACGGACTACCCGTTCGTTATCCGCGAGCAAAGTCCCGGCCAGCGCCTGCTCGAGCTGGGCGTGAGCGACACCCAGCTGGCGCTACTGCAATCGGGTAACGCCCTGCGTTTTCTCGGTCTGGATTGAGCACCCCGGTCGGCTCCAGCAACCGGGTCACACCGCCTCGCGACACAACGCAAGCCATTGATTGATGCCCTCGGTGCGATATTTCTGGCGGTGCAGGGCAAAATAGAAGCGCCGGGTAAAGTCCCGATGGGGAACGGCCAGTGGCACCAGACTACCGCGCCGGAAGGCTTCCTGCATGGCCACGCGGGACAGACAACTGATGCCCAGCCCCGCTTCCACTGCCCGTTTGATGGCCTCGGTATGCTGCAACTCCAGCAGCAATTTGAGGTCCGGCAATAAGCCGTGCATGGCCCGGTCGAAGGTCTGACGGGTACCCGACCCCGGTTCCCGCACAATCCAGGTGGCGGCCAGCAGATCTTTATCGGTCAGTCGCCGACGCCCGGCAAGGGCATGTTCCGGTGCACAGAACACCACCAGCTCATCGTCCCGCCACGGGATCAACTCCAGCTCCGGACGCTGCAGCTCCCCTTCGATAAGTCCCACGTCCAGCTCAAAGTCCACCACCTTGCGCACGATCGCCGCCGTGTTGGCGACCTGTAGATTTACCCGCGCGCCCGGTTGGCGAACCATCAATTCCGCCATAATGCCCACCGCCAGATAATTGCCGAT
>JBFJMM010000254.1:0-2933 GCA_041633885.1 Porticoccaceae bacterium | reverse complement strand
GACAGCACCTCCAGGGACCAGTTTTCGCCACCATCATGGGTACTCCACAACTCCCCATCGGTGCCCAGCACCACACCCCGGCGGGCGTTTTTAAACCAGACATTCAGGTAATAACGCTCTTCTTCGGGTTGGTAGCGCACCACCTGCCAGCTTTCCCCACCATCCCGGGTTTTGAGAATGGTGGATTCGTGGCCCACAGCCCAACCGGTGAGGGCGTCTGTAAACGTCACGGCGGTCAGCGTCGCATCCACCGGGGAAGGTATTTGTCGCCAACTACCCCCCTGGTCATCGGAGCGCAAAATAATGCCGCGCTCCCCCACCGCCATCACAGTGTCCTGATTGATGGCGATATCCAGGAACACGGCACGGGTGGCGAGGGGTACAATTTTGGCGGGTCTTGGCGCTTCGCTGGCCTGCGCCTGAGCGGCAAACAGGTGACTAACGAAAAGCATGCCGATAAATACGGAGGACAATCTCATGAGCGAGTCACGCACCTTTTGACGAGTGAATAATATAGACAACATTCGGGCGGCAAATGCCGCCCGAATGGTACTGCTGGCAATTTAAACGATCGCGCTAACAGCTAGCCTAGCGCTGACCGAATTTGCGCAACCCCTGGGGCGTAAAAATATCCAGGTTGTAAGGCAGATCCTTCATTTCGGAAAACATGACCAGCGGCTTACCGGCATGCTCGTTTTTCACCTGGGTAAACCAGTACGGGAACGTGGTGTAGCGGCCGTTGATCAGGTCGATCTGGCTGTCGCCATAGGCGTTAAACACATTCGGGCCGTAGTACTGAATATTGTACTGCTCCCCCACCCGCCACAGGCGATCCTTGGCATCGTAGGCTTCGAAGCCAACACCCACCCAACTGTCCTCGTCAAAATAGGCAGTATGGCGCTTATAAAGATGGCGCATGCCCGGCTTGAGAATACTGTCGATGACCCACACCCGATGCAGCTCGTAGCGGACCAGATCCTGATTGATGTGCTTCTTGCCGAATATATCATCGGAAGTGACATCTTCCTGGGCCAGTTTATAGGTGTTGTAGGGCACGTATTTTTCCACCGGGCCGGTAATGGTGTAATCGTGGCGCACTTCGCGGCCGCCAAACCACCACATCCAGCGGCTGGTTACCGTGCGCTGGCCGTCGGAACCGAAAGAGGGGCTGTCGTGAAAGCCGATCTCCGGTGCTTTGCGCACCCGGCGCTGGCCGGGAATGTAGAGGGACACCTGGAAATCCACATTCTGGGCATAGTTACAGCCACCAAATACCAGCCCGGAGGAGCGCGGCGGTTGCTGGATCTGCCAGGAATCGCACAGCATGGCGCCGCCATCCCGCTTGTACCAGTCGCTGTCCCCCAGCTCGCCCTGCTTCGCCCACCAGGTCCACAGCAGACGGTTTTCGATAATCACATCGGTGCGATTGCCGAGGGTGTCGATCAACGCACCGTTGGCGAATCCGTGCTGACCCAGACCCTGCCAGCCGAGAAAGTGATTCCAGCCCGCTTCATAGGCATTTTTCGGGCGTGGGAAAGGTAGACCACCACCGGGAATGTGATCTGTCAGACAGACGATACCCTTCTCCTGACTATCCGGGCACAGCTTGATCGCCTTGGCCTGTTTCAGGGTCTGCTCGTACACCCAATCGTCCGCCACCGCCGTGCGATGGGTAGGGTAGATGTGCATACGGAAGGTCTCGGGGTACTGCTTGAACATGCCAACCTGGCCTGCGGTCAGCTTGTCCATATGCTCCGTGTAATTCTGGGCGGTGATGGTAAACAGGGGTTTTTCGTCGGCAAAGGGATCCGGCCATGTGCCCTCGGCGCGCCCGGCCGGGACCGGCAACGGAACACCTGTCCAGGCGGGAATGGTGCCCTCCGCATTGCCCGCGCGCAGGGCGCCGGTGGCGGTGTACTTGGTCCCTTGCAGACCTATTTCGGCCAGTTCCGCGTCCGTCATGGCGGCCAGCGCCGGATAGGTCAGGGCCGCCAGACCGACGGCAGTGCCGGCGAGCAGCTTTTTCACTAGAGATACAGCTTTCATAATTATGCTCCCACTCTCGAATTCGTTATTGGTTCAACCTGTTCAGTGCAGTAGCTCAGCACCTAGAACGACGTGCTGACGCTAATGGCGACAAAGTCCCGATCGGTAGTCCCGTTAAGTCGGCTTCCAGCCGCGTTGCGCAGGGACGCCTGTCCGTAAAACTGTGTCCAGCTGATACCTGCTTTGTAGCGCCCGCCCTGATAGCTGGCATCGACCCCCAGGGTCAACGCCTGGCGATCCTCGATAAACAGCTTTCCGCCACCGATTTCCTGGGAAACCCCTTCGATATCCCATTTCCAGGCCACATAGGGGGTCATCTCAAACAGGCTAAACACATTTGCGTAGGTGACATTTTGCAATATCTGCAGGCCGTGAAAATTATTGGTGACATCGCCAACCTTGACAGTTCCCGGTGCGTTGTACACCTCAAAGAAGTTAGTTTTGTCTGTTGGCAAATCGTCAATCCAGCCGTAGGCCACTTCCCCAAGGGTCATACTGCCGTCGGCGCCAATGGCGTGCACCACGCCCCAGACCCGCTGAAAGGTAAACTGCACCTGGTGGCGATCCACTTCAGCGTAGCCTTTCAAGTATTGCCCACTTGGCGCATTACCTAGCGTCGCCAGCAGTGGCGAGGTCAACTGCATCGGCGCACCATTGCGAAAGGAGTATTCCCCGCCGATGGCCCAACCACCGATATTAGTATTAAAGGATGCACCGTAGCGCTCGATGTTTTCCGCGTAATCGAGAAAGTAATGTCCCGTTCCCTGATACCCGGAAAATGCGGGGCTGTGGTCATGCAGGTTCTGGTAGTAAAAACCTAACTCAGTACCATTAAACACCTCCGGCAGAAAACGGCGCAGGGCAATACCGTACTGACCGCCGCTGCT
>JBFJMM010000253.1:0-2947 GCA_041633885.1 Porticoccaceae bacterium | reverse complement strand
TATCGTTAATCTGGCCGCGTTTATCTGTGAAACTCCGATTGCGCTGATTTCCCTGGTGGACGCAGAGCGCCAGTGGTTCAAGGCCCGGGTAGGTCTGGAGGCAAAGGAAACTCCCCGCGAGTATGCGTTCTGCGCTCGCGCCATACGCAAGCCCAAACAGGTCATGATTGTTCAGGATGCGACCCTCGACCGGCGATTTTCGGCCAACCCATTGGTAACCGGTGATCCGAGCATTCGATTTTATGCGGGTGCGCCACTGGTTACACCGGCTGGCAAGGCGCTTGGAACAGTGTGTGTGATCGACCGCGTTCCCCGGGTGCTGGATGAAGATAAAATCGAGGCGCTGCGCGCGTTATCGCGGCAGGTAGTGGCGCAACTCGAGTTGCGGCGCATGGTGGCGGAGATGGAGTGCCTGGCGGAGGAACAGTCTGCTTATCAGCGTCAACTGGAAGAATATCAGCGTCAGATGGAGCGGGTAAATGCCGATCTGCTGCAGAGCAACACGCACGACAGCCTGACCGGCATACACAATCGCCCAGCGCTTGAGGCAAAGCTTCAGGCGCAGATGGAACGCGCGGCGAGCACGGGGGTATCGTTGTCCTTATTATTGATGGATGTAGATAATTTTAAATCAATTAACGATAACTACGGGCACCAGGCCGGGGATGCGGTGCTGCGTAATATCGCTGAGTTGATCGGGGAGAACTGTCGGGAACAGGATGTGTGTGGACGCTACGGCGGTGAAGAATTTGCCGTTATCCTTCCGGACACCGGACTGGATGGAGCCTGTGTACTCGCAGAGCGTTTTCGGCGTGCCGTTGAGCTGGCTGGAGACGGGGCGGAGCAAACAATCACTATCAGTATTGGCGCTGCGACCTTGCAAACTGGACAGGCCATGAATGATCTGGTGCACTGTGCCGACCAGGCCCTGTATCACGCCAAAGAACATGGTCGCAATAAGTCGATACACATCGAGCAAGTCTCCGCTGGTCCACAGCCCGGGCAAGCGCGCCCGGTGGCCGTGCCGCAGAAATAGCAAGGCCCGTCTGCCGCGGTTTCCCGTTGCGTCACTTGCCGGTCGGGCAGGGCGTTGTGTCGGTGAGAACGTTTTCACCCTTAGTTACAGATAACTTTCGTTAATCTGCCGGTCACCCTCGTTCCCCAACGTTGGTCTGGCCTATAATACGTGGCCATTGACGTCTTGCGGGCACCTGATCATGGTAACAATTGGCACTCCGTTTTCCCCCACCGCCACCAAAGTCTTGTTATGCGGCTCTGGTGAGCTCGGTAAAGAAGTGGTGATCGAGTTACAGCGCCTTGGCATTGAGGTGATCGCACTCGATCGATACGAGCAGGCACCCGCGATGCAGGTGGCGGATCGCAGTTATACCCTGTCCATGCTCGACGGGCAGGCGTTACGGGCAATTATTGAGAAAGAACAGCCCGATTATATCGTTCCCGAAATCGAAGCGATTGCCACCGCAACCCTGATAGAGCTGGAGGGCGAAGGCTATCGGGTGGTACCGACGGCGCGGGCGGCGCAGTTGACCATGAATCGCGAGGGTATTCGACGTCTCGCCGGAGAGGAGTTGGGTGTACCAACCTCGACGTACCGTTTTGCCGGTACCCGCGACGAATTTGATGAGGCGGTAGCAGCAATCGGAATTCCCTGTCTGGTGAAGCCCATCATGAGTTCTTCCGGCAAGGGGCAGAGCCTGGTGCGCAGTTCCGCGGATATTGGCCGCGCCTGGCAATATGCGCAGGAGGGGGGGCGCGCTGGCGCGGGGCGGGTCATTATTGAAGGCTTTGTGGATTTCGACTACGAAATCACACTGCTGACTATACGCCACCGGGACGGTACCAGTTTTTGTCAGCCGATTGGCCATCGTCAGGAGGATGGCGACTACCGGGAGAGCTGGCAACCCCAGGCTATGAGCCCCGTCGCTCTGGAAGCCGCACAGCACATCGCACGGCGGGTCACCGACGCGCTGGGCGGTTGGGGAATATTCGGCGTGGAGTTGTTTGTAAAGGGCGACGACGTTATTTTCAGCGAAGTGTCGCCACGGCCCCACGATACCGGGATGGTGACCATGATTTCCCAGGATCTGTCCCAGTTTGCCCTGCACGTGCGGGCCATTCTGGGTTTACCCATTCCCAATATCGTGCAGCATGGGCCGAGCGCCTCCGCGGTGATACTGGTGTCAGGGGAATCCACCCAGGTATCGTTTCAGAATTTACACGGCGCGCTGGCGGCGCCGGACACCCAGTTGCGCCTGTTTGGCAAACCGCAAGTCAGCGGTCGCCGCAGAATGGGGGTAGCGTTGGCACGGGGCGCGAGCATCACCGAGGCCAAAGCCAAAGCACTGGCCGCCGCGGCAGGCGTTAAGGTCTCCCTGTAGTTTCCGTTATACAGGTCGTGGCACTCGGTTGCCCTGATCAGAGCTGCGGCAAGTCCATCCGCGCCCACCGTGGTATCACCGGGTTCCCATGCGGGTCATGACTTGCGACGGGCCGCAGGTTCTCCCGCGAATACAGCCCACAGGCAGGTTTCCAACGCCGTGCAGGTGATTCGCACCGAACAAATTGACGTGCGTCAATTCTTTTCGGCACTGTTGTTATTTAATATAAAACACAGTAGCATTCACAAATACGAATCATTATCATTTGTATTAGATGCCTAAAACTAGATGGGAGGCTGTTATGTTGATACGAGTCGCGATGTTGTTGCTGGCGTTGGTGGCGGGTGGCGCCATGGCCGAAACGCGGGAATTCAAGCTGGTTATCAAGGACCATCGTTTTCACCCGGCTGAAGTGGTTGTGCCGGCGGGTGAAAAGGTCCTGCTGGTGGTGGAAAACCAGGATTCCACTCCGGAGGAATTTGAAAGTCACGATTTGCACCGGGAAAAAATCATTGCTGGCAACAAGACCGCGAAAATATTTATCGGAC
>JBFJMM010000252.1:0-2949 GCA_041633885.1 Porticoccaceae bacterium | reverse complement strand
GCTGACCAATGCCACAAAGGTCAACGCCGCACCCACTGGCGCCGCCGCCACCATCACCATATCCGCCAGTTTGATTTTCCAGATCAGGCCCACGGCACCGGCCACGGCCATCACGTAGTAACCCGCAAGCGCCAGAAACGACGCAGGAACGTGCACATAGATAATGCGGAAACTATGGCCCTGCCTGGCATCCGCCGGCGCAATTCCCAGGCTCCACGTCAGCCCGACCGCGAACAACAGCGCAGTCGCCGCGGACAGCCACGGCAACCAGGTACCGCTGGCCTGGTAAAACCAGCGCGGCGAGCCCAGTCGGTGCCACCACTGCCATCTGTCGTTAGCCATTGATACCCGCCCTCAACGCGGCTGCGGCGAACGGCGTCAGCAACAGCGCAAATGCCAGCAAAGCCCCCATGATGGCCAGTGCGCCATTGATAGACAGGCCGTCAACCGCGAGCTGCACCACACCTGCACCGAAAATGAGTACCGGCAAATACAGCGGCATCACCAGCAAACCCAACAGCATGCCACCCTTGCGCAGCGCCACCGTCAGGGCCGCGCCGATTGCGCCAATCACGCTGAGCGCCGCGGTGCCCAGGGCGAGACTGACCATGAGAGGGATAAATCCGGCCGCCGGCAACGCCAGCACCAGACCTATCACTGGCGCGAATAATGTTAACGGCAAACCCACCACCAGCCAGTGGGCCGCAACCTTGGCGAGCACCAGCAGCCACAACGGTTGCGGACTCAACAACAATTGCTCGAGGGAACCATCGCGAAAGTCGCTCAAAAACAGACTGTCAGTGGCCAGCAGGGTCGCCAGCAGTACGGTAATCCAGATCATTCCGGGGGCGAGGGGCGCCAGATGGATGGCACTCGGGCCCACCCCCAGGGGAATCAACATAGTCACGATACCGCTGAATAACAGTGGTTGCGCCAGATCGCCCCGCTGGCGAAGCGCCACACTGATGTCCCGTCGCAACAATGCGCAGAACGACCTACCCGGGAACAACTGCGCGGCGACCAACCGCGGGTCGTCGTGCGGCCGTCGCTCGACATTTGAGGAAATTACCGTATTAGCCACTGGTCATATCACTCCCGCGGGCAGAGCCACCCAGCGCCAGGTGCCGCAAACCCTGCAACTTCAGTTCCTGATGGCTGCTGACCATCAACGCCCCACCACTTTTCAGATGTTGCGCAAAAAGAGTTTCCACCAGGGCCGTGCCCTCGGCGTCGATTGCGGTGAAGGGTTCGTCCAGCACCCACAGCCGCGCCGTGGACAAACAGAGTCTCGCCAGAGCCACACGCCGCAACTGGCCGGCCGACAACGTGGCGCACGGCACATCGGCAAAATCGCTAAGCCCCATGCGCTCCAGCGCCGCGTCAACCGCCATGGGCCTGCAGGACTGAATACGTGTCAAGAATGCAAGGTTTTCCCGCGGTGACAAGGTCAACTTCATACCAGTTTGATGACCAATAAAAACCAGGTTCGCCAGATAGTCGGGGCTGTGCCCGCGGATTTCCTGCTCGCGCCAGAACAGGCGACCGCTACTGGGGGTTAACAGAGTGACGAATATGCGCAGCAACGTGGTTTTTCCGCTGCCATTGGCGCCAGTGATCTGCAGCGCTTCGCCCGTGTCCACGGTGCCCGACAAGCGTTCGAACAGAGGCCAGTCATTACGTGTAAAAGCGATATCCCGAAATTCAAACAAGGGGCTGGACGCCAACCTGCAACTCCCGTTTTAGCGAGGCGCCATTATGCCGCAATTGAATGCTGGTGTAGAGGGTCGCCGGGGCATTAAAAACAACAAATTCGGAGGGGCTGATGACTCGCCCGCTGCCGGTAGACAGCGGGCTACGGTTGGTGACGCGCAAGCTGTGGCAACGATTAATCTATATCAAAGTCGTAATCCTGAATGAGTTTTTCCAGTCGACGCTGTTCGATCCGGTCTTCCAGTTTGCGGCGGGTTTCCATACTGATAACCGCCCGCACGCGCTCTGAACCCGCGTTCATAGCTTCATCGGCGTCTTCCACGTCGATCATCTCCAGTTCATCTCCGCTCATATCGAGCCCTCTCGGTCCTGTTGCCCATCGTTTTAAACATCCGCTAACCGGGTGTTTAATGCGCGCAAGGTACGGTGAAATTCACGACAGGTCAAGATTTATAACTCTTTTTATTTCAATGAGTTAAAAAATTAGCTTCAGAAATTTTCAAGACTGTGAAGTAACTTCAGATCCGCGGCGGTATCAATATCCGCGAGGGGCGCCAACTCGCTCCAGCGCCAGCCCAGCGCCTGTAGCTGACCGCGGGTTGCCGCGAGGACCCCCGCGGTCCCCCAGGGGATATCTGAAAACAGCACTCTATCTACCCGCCGCGCGCCGATCAGCACGTAACCTCCATCCACCGCCGGGCCCAGTACCACGACATCACCAGCCCTCAGGCGCGCCAACGCCTCCTCGATATGAGTGGCGTTCAGAAAGGGACAGTCACTGCCCACCAGCACCACTCGCTCGTGGTCGGCAAGGGCGGTGGCCAGCGCATGGTACATACGTGCACCGAGATCGGTTCCGCGCTGGCGGCGTACCGGCCGCCGCGGGCGCAACCCGGCAAAAAAACTGTCGTACCGAGGTTCATCGGCCCACAGCTCGAAGGCACACAATTGCATTTGCGACAGGGTGTCAAAGGTGTATGTCACCAGTCGTCGGTGCAGGGCGGCACAGGCCTCGGCGTCCAGTGTGGGCTGCATACGGGTTTTTACGCACCCCGGCCGCGGCGCTTTGGCAAACTGAATTACGAGTGCGTCGGAATGGCGACAGCTCATCGCGGGCCGTAATATTTTTCCGCAAGCCGCCGGGGATCCGCACCGCAAAAATACGCGAGCCGCAGGCGCCACATCAGCCAGACGGTGGCTAGCACTCCGCGCTCTTCCCAGCGACGACTTGACGTACAG
>JBFJMM010000251.1:0-2965 GCA_041633885.1 Porticoccaceae bacterium | reverse complement strand
GCGGGGTTGATGCGCTCCACAATGCCGTGCCGATCGGTGACGATGACACCCTCCGCAATCGCCTCCAGGGTGCTGTCCAGACGCTGTTCGCGACCGTAGAGGTCGACCAGGGTCTTTTGCAGCTCCTTGCGGGCGGCGTGAATCACTCTCCCGAGATACGCGAACTCCCCGTAGCCACGAAACTGGAAGGCCGGAATATCACCAGACCTGGTTTTACGAATCGTGTTAATCAGCAGGCGCAGCGGTCGACCAACAAACAGGTAGGCAAACCCTATCGACACCAGCAGACCAACTGCCACCAGGCCCAGAATCACGGCGGCATCTTCTTTCAACTCGGTAAAAATTTCCGGCCGGTCGTGAGCGAGATCGTAGTCCAGGAAAAGCATTGCTTGCCCCGGTTGCCCGACGTTGGGTGTATTCTCCCCGTCAGACTCGGTTAATAACTGGATCGGGTAGTAGCCCACAAGCCGCTCACGGCCGGCATCGAACGTGAGCGCCGGACTGTCCGCGGCCACAGCCTTTGCGGCCTCCTCAGCCCGGAAGTCGGACAGTACCACGGTCGGGGATTGCTGTTCCCAGGCGGGGTTACTGCTGCCAATAATGCGATTCTGGTGGTCGATGAGCTCCAACGCTCGCACCCCCGCATCGGCGCGGAAACTGCTCAACAAATTCCGTGCCCTCCCTTGGTGTTCGGCTTCCACCTCAGCACCCAGCAGGGGCTGGATACGCTCCAGCACCTCCCGCCAGTGGGATATATGTGCAGAGCGATGTTTGTCGCGCAGATCATGGTAGTGCACCGCAAGCCAGGCCCCGAACACCCCAACCAGCACCACGCAGATAAATGCCGGCAACCAAATACGCAAATTAATTGTGTAGCAACCCTTCAAGGGATAACCTCCTGAAAATCGTTCTGGTAACCGGGCATATCGTGGGTTACGGATGGGCCGGGTATTGCCAGGCCCTGTCCAGGGCTGTACCGTGCCGTGCCGCGCTACTCTAATTACTGTCCTGTTATCGGCGCGCATGGCGGATTCTTTAACCGCGCAGATTTATCGCCGCAGCATCCAGGTTTTTAAAAAATAATCATCTGATTCAGTCGATTAGCCAGATATGCGCAGATCCTACTTCGCCGGGTAACCCACTATCCCCGCTACTCACGGCCAGCGGATCAACTGCCCGTGGCAATCTCTTTAACGCACCCTGGGTGCTGGCAAGGCCCCGCTTCTTGACACCCTTTACGGGATTGTTAACACTGCGGTTCGACGCTGCGGGCTGCCCTGCCCAGGGAAGCAACAGCAATGTCAAAATAACTGTAAAAAAGCGTGTCCAATCCGAGAAAATGCCATGCCTGACTCCACCTGCCCCGCGCCGACGCTCGACGACCTGTTGCGCAGCGCTCACCACATTGGCGAACGAGCTGCCAGCGAAGCGCGGACCGCCGAAAAAAACGGGCAGTTGTCCGATGAGCTGGTGCAGGACATCAACGATGCGCGGTTGATTCAGATCCTGCAGCCGGCCCGTCTCGGCGGTCTGGAAATGGGTTTTCCGGAACTGGTGGAAGTGGGTTTTGTGCTGGGACAATATGATGTCTCGACCGCCTGGATAGCCAACATCCTGGGCATTCACCACTGGTGGGGGGCATTGACCAGCCCGCAGTTACAGGACGAATTGTGGGGCGACAATCCCCACCGTCTGTTCGCGGATGCCTTTGCCCCCATGGGCAAAGGCGAGGCGGTGGACGGCGGCTATCTGGTCTCCGGCCAATGGCCGTTTGCCAGCGGCATTCTGTGGTCGGAGTGGTACGCCGGGGGTACGCTGGTGCCGACGCCGGACGGGCCACCGCGGTTTCTGATGTGCTTTGTGCCCAAACAGGAATACACCGTGATTCGCGACTGGGATACGGTGGGCATGCGCGGCACGGGGAGTTGCAGCGTTGCGGTCGACAGGGTATTCGTGCCCGAACACCGGGCCTTCGATCTCGGCGCCGTTATGGCCGGCGGGCCTGTTCCGGGGCTCGCCTGTAATCGCGGGCCCATCTACCAGGTACCGATGGTGTCCGGACTGGCCATTTCGTTGATGCCGCCGGTGATGGGCGGTGCCCTTGGCGCCCTCGAGGCTTTCAAAACTCGCATGCGCACGCGCACCCCGACTTTCACCACCCAGCAACATCAACACCTCGCCACGCAACACCTATTGCTGGCCGAATCCAAGGTGCGACTGGATTTCGCGCAACAGATGTTACGCAGTTACGCCGAGGAATTAACCACCATTGGCATCGCCATCGCCCAGGGCGAGAGCGTGGACAGCGAAGAATTCAGGATGCGGGTGGCGGGGTGGCGCGCACAGGCAGGCAAGGAGTGTCGTGAAGTCACCGCCGCCCTGTTTCAGAATGCGGGTGCCAGTGCTATCTACATGAATTCCCCACTGCAGCGTTTCTGGCGGGATACCCACGCGGTGGCCCAGCACGTCATAATGAACCACGACACCATCATGCGTAACTATGGCCTCGACCTGTCGGGTCAGGACATGTTTGACGCCCTGATGTAACCGCGATGACCGCCCGGCGCGCCCCTTAACGACGCCGGGGACGACGGGACCGTTGCGGTCCGGCCGCCGCCGCGAGGCCGGTGTGCTGGGTGGAAAAGCGTTGTGTATTTTTTCGCGAGCGAGTTTTCCGCGCCCCCGCCTCCGCAGCCGGAATCAGGCACTGCTCGCCATCGCCAATCAAATCCTTGCGCCCCATTTTGACCAACAGCTCGCGAATCTCCGGCCAGTTGGCAGCATCGTGGTAGCGCAACAGCGCCTTGTGCAAACGCCGCTCGCCAAGATCGCGCACGGTGGCCACCTTTTCACTTTTGTAACTCACTTTGCGCAGCGGGTTGCGCCCGCTGTGGTACATAGCCGTGGCCGTGGCCATGGGGGACGGATAAAAAGTCTGCACCTGGTCGGCGCGAAAATTATTGCG
>JBFJMM010000250.1:0-3009 GCA_041633885.1 Porticoccaceae bacterium | reverse complement strand
TAACTGGTACCAATGGGTCCCGACGCGAGCGCCCCGGTAGCGATGCTGATGCTTCCAGAACGACAGTCGGGTGTCGGCGTGGGCGATCCAGACGTTAGGGCGGAAAAAGTTTGATTGGCAGACACGGTTACACCCGGCAGCCCCGCCGAGGGCGTGCCGAAGGTGAAAGCGATGCTGGTCCATCCGGTCTCATAAGCGGTCATACAAATTTGTACCGGAATGGTATCGCTCACCGCTTGCCCGTCGTTGATGGTGTAACTGTAGACAGCCTGGTCACTGGCCCCGGGGGTGCTGTAGTTTACGCCCCCGGTGCTGATGCCGGGGTTGACGTCGATGGTTACGGCTTTCAAGGCTAATGCTTGGCTACTTGCCACCAGGCCTGCGGCCAACAAGGCGCAGAATGCCCATTGATGCGCTATACGATGTTTCCGGACCGTACAATGTTTCATTTCCCACCTCTATTTTTAAAGATACGTCCACTGTTGGCTGTGGCAACGCCACAGGCTGTTGGCTGAAACTCACTTCAACTGCTGTGACTTAGGCGCTGCGCCGGTGTGCAGGACAGCCGCTGCACTGCTTGCCAATCTTCGCCGCGGGACACGCCGCGCGGTACCCAGCCCGTGCGGTTTTAACCCGCTTCGAGTCGCGCTCCCTGGAGCTGCACCGCCGCGCCGCACTGTTCGATGCGCACCACCAGTGCGGTGGCTCTGAACAGCAATGGCCGCGCCCCGCCGGGTAATTCGATGCTCAGGTCGATCACTTCGCCCAGGCGCTGTTCCGCGTCGCTGGTAAAAAATAATCCGCTGGCGCTTACGTCCCGGGTATTACCCACCGCCCCATTTCCCAAACGCAGCGGCAGTGCGACCTTGTTGCGCGGTTCAAATCGGGATTCGTGCCGCATCGCTTACCTCACTACGGGCACAATGTAGGGGGTTGAATCCGGGAGTGCATGGGCGTCAACGACTGTTTTTGTGTGACTTTTCGCGCGCCTAGGGGGTATAAAACCGGGACAAAGGGCCCGGTCGTGGCCGCCGCCGGGGGTGCGCCAATCACCGTGTCATCTGCCTCGCTCCGGCGGTAATCCCAACCGCCCTGCGCCCTGGTACGGCCTGTTTTTTTACTAAGAACATGGGCTTGTTGGGCGATATTGTGGCGCCAATCTACATTGCGCTACAGTTGCACAGGCGGTACTACTGTTTGCCGTGGCGGGAGGGGCAATGGAAGTCAGGGACGTCGAGCCGATTCGCGTGCTGCTGGTGGCGGATTTACCTGTCGTCGGGTTGGGGTTGGCCACACTGATCGGCGGTTACGAGCCGCGGATGTGCCTGGTGGGTTCGGTTGCGACGTACGCGGAGGCGGTCCAGCTCCTGGATACCACCGCGGCGGATGTGATTGTGGTGGATCTGGATGGCCTCAATGTCGCCGAGGGCCTGGCCGAATTGCTGGAAGGCGACGCCAGGGTATTAGCGCTGACAGCCTCCCGGGACACCTATTTGTGCGACCGCGCGATTCTGGCTGGCGCCAGCGGCGTGGTCAATAAGGCAGAGCCGGTTGCCGCGGTGGGTCGCGCCATCGAGAAGATTTATGCCGGTGAGTTATGGATCGACCGCCTGGCCACCAGCCGACTGTTTATGACGCTTGCCCGGCGTAAGGCCAGTGAGGATGAAAATCCGGAGCTCCGCAAAATAGCGACCCTTACCCGCAAGGAGCTAAAGACGGTGGTCGAGATTGCCCGCGACGGGGCCGCGTCCAGCGATCAGATTGCCCAACGCCTGCATATCAGTGAACACACGCTGCGCAACCACCTCACCGCCATATATGCCAAACTGGGGGTGAGCAATCGTCTGGGTTTATTCGCCTACGCCACCAGAAACAGGCTTGGCGATACTTGAATCCGGCGTCCCATCCTTTGGTCCGCGGTCCGCTGCTGGATCTCCATCTTAGCGCGCACTGAACAGCTTGGCACGCACCGTGCCCCGGTACTGCCCGGGGGTGGTGTTGAAGTGCCGCCGGAACAGTTTGGTGAGGTGCGCCACGTCCTGGTAACCGCAACGGTTGGCGATTTCCGCCAGAGTCAGGTTGGTGTGCTGCAGTAATTCTTTGATGTTGTTGAGGCGCAATATCTGTAAATAATCGAGGGGTGCTTTGCCCAGGGCGCTTTTAAAACGTCGGTTGAAGGTGCGCACACTCATGTCGAACTGTCGCGCCAAACTACCAATGGACACGGAGCGGTAAAAGTTGTCCTTCATCCAGATCAACGCCTGCAGGATGCTTTCGTCCGCCAGATAGTCGGATTCTTCACCATAGCAGTTGGACAGCTCGTAGGAGTTGTGAATTTCGTGAAAGAAGTTGCGTTGTACCAGATTGGCGACACCGCGGCCGTACCAGCGGTAGACGATATGCACCATCAGTTCCGCCAGGGAGTTGACGCTGGCCGCGCAATACAGATTTTCCGATCGAGTTATAAAGTACTGACGTTGCAGCTGCACCTGGGGGTAATCCCGTTGGAACTGGTCGAAGTAATGCCAGTGGGTCGTGGCCGGCTTGTTATCGAGTAGACCGGCTTCCGCCAGGAAGCAGCTGCCGGTGCCTACCGCCGAAATCATCGCACCCCGATCGTGCTGGCGCCGCAGCCACGGCAGCCATTCCCCGGCTCTGGCCAGTATCGGTCGCGGGTTGCGCCACAGTCCCGGGATATGTACCAGGTCGTAGTCATCCTCCTCGTTGAGGGTGGCGGTGGGCGACAGGGCAAAACCGGAGGACGAGCTCACTGGTTGACCATCCACCGCTAGCGTCTGCACGTCGATGGGTCGTGCATCGCGCTGATGAGCGATGGCGGATCCTTCGGCGGTGCGCAGAATTTCGATGGGGAGGGTGGCGCTGGTGGCGAGGACATTGTCGCTCAACACAATGGCGACCCGGTGAGGCGTTTGCGTCATAGGACTTTCCAATATGGCTAATTTGACTTATTATCTGACCAAAATGCCCATTACGCAAGGTGGCCCGGGC
>JBFJMM010000249.1:0-3023 GCA_041633885.1 Porticoccaceae bacterium | reverse complement strand
TATCTCGAAACGGTTGGGGATGGCCTGCACTGGAACCCGCCGTTGATTGACTCGCGTACTATTGTGCGGGTAACCGAGGAACGCCAGTACCAGGTCAATGAAAAAATGCTGACCGAGGACGAAAATATTGTCGAGTTGCCGTTGACCGTGCACTACAACATTCGCGACGTAAAGGCATTTGTACTCGGCGTAAAGGAACCGGAGTTGAGCCTGCGCGAGGCCACCAACAGCGCCCTGCGCCACGTGGTGGGCAGTAGCAAGCTGGACGATGTGGTTTCCACCGGGCGGGAAAAACTTGGCGACGACGTCGAGACGCGGCTGCAAAATTACCTGGATAACTACGGTACCGGTATCCATATTATCAAGATCAACATTCAGGAAGCCAAGCCGCCCACTGAAGTCAAGGCCGCTTACGATGATGTGATCAAGGCGCGGGAAGATCAGGAGCGACTGGTCAACGAGGCTCAGGCCTATGCCAACGGTATTATTCCAGAGGCGCGAGGGCGGGCCCAACGTGTTATTGAGGAAGCTACCGCGTATCAGTCCCGGGTGGTGGCAGAGGCCGAGGGTGAGGCGCAGCGTTTTGAGAAATTGCTCGGCGAATATCGCAAGGCTCCCGAGGTCACCCGGCAGCGCCTCTATCTGGATGCCCTGCAGAATGTGATGTCCAGTAGTACCAAGGTGATGGTGGATGTCGACGGAGGCAATAATATGCTGTATCTACCGCTGGATAAAATGCTCTCCCAGCAACCGGTGGGCGGGGTGTCGCAACGGCCTCTTTCAGGGTCGGATATCAGCACGATCGCCGACGAGGTAATTGAAAAATTACGGCGTCAGCCTTCTGCAACACCACGTCGGGAGGCACGCTAATGAATCCGAAGTTTTCAACCTATGTGATGTTTGTCGCGTTATTGGCGATCGTTCTAAACAGCACCTTATTTGTAGTGATGGAAACGGAGCGGGCCGTCAAATTGCGTTTCGGTCGGATCATCGAAGCGGATATCGGCCCCGGGTTGCACTACAAACTACCCTTTGCCGACAAGGTGCGTAAATTCGATGCCCGCGTGTTGACGCTGGACGCGGAACCGAAAAGTTTTTTTACGGTGGAAAAAAAGCGGTTGATAGTTGATTCCTTCACCAAGTGGCGGATTGTCGATGTAGAGACCTATTACAAGGCAACCGGTGGCGATGAAGTGGTCGCCCACAGTCGCCTTGCAGATCGCGTCAACGATGGGTTGCGTAACCAGTTGGGTACCCGCACCCTGCACGAAGCGGTATCTGGCGAGCGCGATTTGCTGATGAAAAATATCACTGACCAGCTTAACGAGTCGGTGTCGGCATCGCTTGGCGTAGAGGTGGTGGATGTACGGGTCAAGGGCATTGATCTGCCCCCAGAGGTGAGTGACGCGGTGTACCGGCGCATGACGGCTGAGCGTGAAAAAGAGGCGCGGGAGCTGCGCTCCAAAGGGCTTGAGGCGGCGGAGCGCGTGCGCGCGGATGCCGACCGTCAGGAAACGATTATCAAGGCCAACGCCTACAAGCAGGCGGAATTGCTGCGCGGTGACGGTGACGCCATTGCTACCGGGATCTATGCGGCGGCGTACAACCAGGATCCCGAATTTTACGCGTTTACCCGTAGTCTGGGGGCCTATCGCGAAGCGTTTAACAATAAAAGCGACGTGTTACTGGTGGAGCCGGATAGCGACTTTTTCCGCTACTTGAAAAATCAAAAGGGTCGGTGACAGGCAAAAAAATGCGGCGCCTGAACCGCTAAGCTGGTAGAATTTCAAAACCGGGGAGACCCGGTTTTTTTGTGGTTTGCAGACGCCCGGGCGACAGTCGGCGAGCTGGATTTAGCCGAGTGAATTCAGTCCGCGCATTTGCGGTAACGATGCGCGTAGATCGGCTGGCGACAGTTGCTGGCGCGTTGGTGAGCGGTCGACAGCGAGTGGGACGTGGGTAACTCCTATGTGGCAGGATTTGGGTGCAGCGCTCTGTCTGGTATTGGTCATCGAAGGGGTGATGCCGTTCATTGCGCCCCGACGCTGGCGCGGTGCGGCTTATCTGTTGTCCCAACTGGAAGATCGCACGCTGCGCCTGGCTGGTTTGTCTAGCATGCTGTTGGGCGCTGGCCTGCTTTTTCTGGTCAGGTAAGATGGTTACGCAGTTCCTTCATGGAGAACGTTATGGCCGGAGTTGAACGCTGGTTATTGCCCGATGGCATAGCGGAAATCCTTCCCAACCGGGCGCTCACAGTAGAGCGCCTGCGCCGCCGCCTGCTCGACCTGTATCACCGCTGGGGCTACGATCTGGTGATTCCACCGCTGGCCGAATTCACCGACTCTCTGCTCAGCGGGTCTGGCTCAGATCTGGAGTTGATGACGTTTAAAATCACCGACCAGATCAGTGGTCGCACGATGGGGGTGCGCGCCGACATCACCCCGCAGGTGGCGCGCATGGATGCCCACAGCCTGCGCCGTGCCGGACCCAATCGGCTGTGTTATGCCGGGCAGGTGTTATACACCCGCGCGCGCCAACCGCTGGCTTCCCGTTCCCCCCTGCAGGTGGGCGTCGAATTGTTTGGCGAAGACGGGCTGGGTGCCGACGAGGAAGTTATCGCGTTGATGATTGAAACGCTGCGCACTGCGGGTATCAACGGTGCGGTACTCTGTCTCGGTCACGTCGGTATATACCGCGGCCTCGAAGAGTGCGCCGAACTTAACGTGGCACAACGCGAGGAGTTATTTCAGTTGCTGCAAAGTAAAGCATCGGGTCTCGAAACGTGGCTGGAAAACAATGTGCGCGACGCGCAAATCCGCAAGGCGCTTGGTGCGCTGCCCGATCTGGCTGGAGGCCTCGAAGTTCTGGAACGGGCGCGCTCAGCCCTTGCGAACGCACCCGCCGAAGTGGCCGCGGCGCTGGATGAGTTAACGGCGGTGCTGGCAGCGATCGAGGCGCGCTTTCCCGGGACCAGGTTGTCTGTTGATTTGGCCGAATTGCGTGGCTATCACTACCACACTGGC
>JBFJMM010000248.1:0-3035 GCA_041633885.1 Porticoccaceae bacterium | reverse complement strand
GTTTTGCTGGTGTCCACCGCGGTCAGGTCCTGGTTGTCGCGCCTGGTGCGCGGGGCTAACCCGGACCTGCAGGTACTGTCTTACGAGGAAGTACCGGGAAACAAACAGGTGCGCGTGATTGCCACGATCGGCCGAGGACATTAAGCGGTCAATGGGGAAGCTGGGTGGGCATAACCCCAACCATCGGGGCGTATACAAAGTTTGCCATAGCGTCTCAGCGCGACAGGGTGACATGTTTGGCACATTGTGCATGATCGGAACAAAGCGCGTAGCGTTGGAGGAGTAAGCGACAATGAAAATTAAACGGTTTATCGGTAGTGATATGCGCCATGCGCTGCGCGCGGCGAGAGAAGCGTTGGGTGCGGATGCGGTGATGTTGTCCAACCGCGCCGTGGCCAGCGGTGTGGAAATTACAGTGGCCGTTGATTACGACGAAGAAGCGATCGCCAACATGCCCAGCAGCGATGACCTGGGCGGCATTGCGCGGCACGCTGATGCCGCGCACCGGCAAGCGGCAACCGCCGCGGTCACCGGTCCGGATGTGCTGGCGGATATGCGTCGGCAGTTATCGGATCTGCGCGGGATGCTGGAAGGGGAGCTGTCCCAGTTGGCATGGCGCGAAATGGCCCGGCGTCAACCGTTAAGGGCGGCATTGGTGGCGCGCCTGCAGGGGCTTGGGTTGAGTCGCGATCTGTGTATGCAGCTCGCTAAACAGGCGGCCACCGGATCCGATCTGAAGGAAGCCTGGAAATTAGCGTTGCGTAGACTGGCATCCATGCTGATAGAGGGCGGAGAAGATATTCTCGAACAGGGTGGCGTGGTCGCCGTTGTCGGGTCAACGGGGGTCGGTAAAACGACAACCGTGGCCAAGCTGGCTGCGCGTTTTGCGCTGCGCAACGGGCGCAAACAGGTCGGGTTGATCAGCACCGACTGTTTTCGCATTGGTGGCCAGGAGCAGCTGGATACCTTCGGCCGCATTATCGGCGTGCCGGTACTGTCCGCCAGCAGTGCCGACAATCTCGCCACGGCAATTGAAGAATTAAAGGGGCGCAAACTGATCTTGATCGACACCGCTGGCATGAGTCAGCGCGACCTGGGGTTGGCTCAACAATTCGCCACGCTGCGCGGCGCGGGTCGCGATGTGAAAACCTATTTGACCCTGTCTGCAACGTCGCAGCGCATGATCACCGACGAGGTGGTAAAAACGTTCAGCAAAGTGCCGTTGGCGGGTGCCATCGTTACCAAAACCGACGAAACCGCCAGTCTGGGGCCTGTGTTGTCGATTCTTGTCAGCCGTAAATTGCCGGTTGCCTATATTGGCAACGGCCAGCGGGTGCCGGAAGATATTCAACCGGCGCGGCGGGTCGAACTGGTAAAAAGCGCCCTCAGGCTAATGGAGCAGGTGGGTTGGGAGAGTCCCGCGCCGCCACCGCTAAATTCCCGCGGGAGAACCACTGCCCATGGGTAGTAATGTCGCGACACTGGATCAGGCTTCCGGCCTGCGGCGTTTGACCCGAGCCCACCCCATTCGTGTGATGGCGATTGCCAGCGGCAAAGGAGGTGTTGGTAAAACCAACATTTCGGTGAATCTGGCCGCGGAATTTTGCCGGCTCGGTCGGCGGGTGATGTTGATGGACGGCGATATGGGTCTCGCCAACGTGGACGTGCTGTTGGGGATTCATCCGGAATACGATTTACGTCACGTGATATCCGGGGAGCGCAGTCTCGAAGAGGTGATCATCGACGGTCCCGCCGGTATGCAAATTATTCCCGGATCGTCGGGCGCGGCCCGCATGAGCCAGTTGAGCGCGGCGGAACAGGCCGGACTGATCCGCGCGTTCAGTGACATCAGTTATCCGGCGGATATTCTTATCGTCGACACCGCGGCCGGTATTACGGACAATGTGACCACCTTTACCAAGGCGGTGCAGGAAGTCATCGTGGTGGTGTGCGACGAACCCGCGTCCATTACCGATGCCTATGCGCTGATCAAGGTGCTGAGTCGCGATCACGGCGTCAAACAGTTTCACGTGCTCGCCAATATGACCCGCAATAACGCCCATGGTGAGGAGTTATTCGCCAAAATTGCGCGGGTTAGCGATCATTTTCTATCCGTGCGCCTGGAGTATCTCGGCGCGTTGCCCTTCGACGAAGCCCTGCGCAAAGCGGTGCAGCGCCAGATTCCGGTGGTCGAGTTATTTCCGCGCAGCAAAATCACCCTGGCCCTGCGGGAAGTGGTGAAGCGCATCGATAACTGGCCGCGCCCCGATGGCGCCAGCGGCAACGTGGAGTTCTTTATGGAGCGCTTGATTGAACTGGGCCATCAAGGGGATTGAATGCGGTGAGTGGTGCAGCGGTATACGCGAAGAGCGAAAAAGATCAGGGCGAGGCGCTGATTCGCGAGCACATGTCCCTGGTCAATCGCATCGCCCACCATCTTGCGGCGCGCTTGCCGGCCAGTGTTGAAGTCGACGATCTGATTCAGACCGGCATGCTGGGTCTGCTCGATGCCGCTAAAAATTATAACGCCACCCGTGGCGCAAGTTTTGAGACCTACGCCGGTATTCGCATTCGCGGCGCCATGCTCGATGAATTGCGCCGCTGTGACTGGGCACCGCGCTCGGTGCAGCGCAAGGCGCGTCAACTGGCCGAAGCGACGCGGATTGTCGAAAACCAGAAACAGGGTCATGCCAGCGACAGTGAAGTGGCCGAACAGTTGGGGCTGGATATTCAGGAGTTTCACGCTATGGCGCGGGATGCCTCCGTGTATCGCGTGGTGTGCTTCGAGACCGATGAAACACTGGAAATGGACGATTACGGCGAAGCGGGGCCCGAGGAAGCCGTACACAATAATGCTTTTCACGGCGAACTGGCGCGGGGTATCAGCAATTTGCCAGAACGGGAAAAGCTGGTTATGTCCCTGTACTACGACGAAGAACTCAACCTGCGGGAAATTGGCGAAGTGCTGGGCGTCAGCGAATCCCGTGTCTGTCAAATCCACAACCAGGCCCTGAATCGCCTGCGCGCGCGCCTCG
>JBFJMM010000247.1:0-3044 GCA_041633885.1 Porticoccaceae bacterium | reverse complement strand
GGCCCGACCCTCCGGCCTTACAGTCTTCCCCTAAATCAACAACCCAAACTGGCCATCAAGTTAAGGATCATTTGTGCCAGATCCTCCCGTGCCTCTCCAGCAACAAAATCAGGCGGTCGCGGCAGGCCGTCGCATTTTTTATGTGCCGCCATCAGTTGGGCACAGGCTTCGTCAATGTCACCGGTTCCGATGAGATCGCCTGCCGCTTCAATCATGTTGATCAGCGCGTTTAACCGATTCTGCCCTGAATTGCCGTTTCCACTTCCTGGCGAGTTTGTAGTCGCTAGCTAACCATAGCCTCCGTATTAACCCATACGGAGCTTAAAGCATGAATACATCTAACCATCCTGGCGACGCCAGTAATCCACCCGCGTTGTCGGGCGGGCGGGTACAGGCCAGCACAGCGGCCGTGCCGCCCGCGCCACTTAATTCTCCTGTCGTGTCCGCAGGTGCGCCACCCAGTAACACAGCACCTGCAAATTACCTGCCCCCGTCAGTGGGAACGCACATTCTGCGATACGGGGTGGACAGTCTGTACCTCAGTTATCGTGGTGCCTTATCCGAAGCGGTGGAAACCCAGCTCGAAACCCTCAAACAACTGGCCCACTCCGAGCAGGCGGATGAGCAGGCCAGGGCCTTCTTGCCCCTGGGTCGCCACAGTTTCGAAGTGCAGGGGCGCGGACGGGGCAAGTTCGCATATGTCTTGCGCGATGGGTGGTTTGACCTGCAATGCTCCCGGCGCGCGTCGGCACAACTGCCCCTGGCGTCCTGCCAGATTGCCAGCGAAGTGTTGACCCTCGGCGGTCTGGTGGCCGCCGCGCGGGCGTTGGATCAGGTGGTCGTGCGTTTGGGGCGTATTGACGGCACGGCAACTGTCAGTCGAGCGGATTTGTGTGTGGACTTCACCACGGATACCGATTTGGATGGCATCCCCGATGGTGCCTGGGTGACGCGTGCTCACCGATTTCAGCGCTACCGGGAACAGGGCGTTTTCTCAGGATTTAGTTTTGGGCTGGGCGGGGATCTGTCCTGCCGGTTGTATAACAAAACCCTTGAACTTAAAAAATCCGGAAAAGCGTATTTATTTCCCCTGTGGCGTGCGGCGGGCTGGGGTGGGCAGGAGACCGTCTGGCGGTTGGAGTTTCAGTTTCGCCGCGCGGTGTTGCGCACCTGTTGCGTGTCGAGTGTGTCCGGTCTGGCGGCTCATCTGGCGGGCCTGTGGCAGTACGGGGTGGTCGATTGGTTGCAGTTGAAAGCGCCCCAGGGGGACGGCAATAAAACCCGCTGGCCGTTGCCTCCGATGTGGCGCGCGTTACAGTCGGTCACCTGGGGACAGACCCCCGTGCGCTCGGTCACTCGCATCGACAAAAGTCGCGTGCCGGGGGATCAGTTTTTGTTTGTGAATGGTCTGGGGGCGGTGACGTCCTTTATGGCACGCGAAGGTATTGATGATTTCGAGGCAGGTCTGACGTTATTTGGTAAAAGTGCGCGGGCCTATCACCTGCAACACAGTCAGCGCACGGGACGAACGTTAAACGGCTATACCCGCGAAAAAATCGCGCTTAAACGCCGTCGGTTTAATCTGGCACAAGACCCGCGACACATCCAGGCAGAAGCGCAAGCCTATCAAATAGGGAAAGACGGAGAATGAGTCATGCGCAGCTTCAATCTCGAGCAGGCGGCCGCATTTTTACACCTCTCGCCAGCGGCCCTGGGCTACAAAGCCCGCACCGGCATGATTCGAGCTGCCAAGCCGGGCAAACGCTGGGTGTTCCTGGAGGACGATCTTGTGGCCTATGTCCGATCGATTTATTATCGACCTGGGCAAGCGCCGCCAAGTGGTTGTGACGAGGAGATTTCATTATGTCACTACACAAACGCGGTAACATCTGGTGGGTTAGCTTCACCACTCCCGGTGGACGGCGCATACGCCGCTCTGCTGGGACTGAGGACAAAAAGCTAGCCCAGGAGTTTCACGATCGGCTCAAAGTCGAAAGCTGGCGCGTTTACCAGCTCGGCGACAAGCCCAAGCGAACCTGGCAGGAGGCAGTCGTACGCTGGCTCACGGAAAAAACACACAAGGCGGATCACGCGAAAGACGTTGGCAAACTGCGCTGGCTGGATCAGTTTCTACAGGGTTGTTATTTGGACGAGATCGACCGGGAACTGATTGACCGTATTGCCCAGGCAAAATTAAAAACGTCGAGTCGTGCGACAGCCAATCGCTACCTCGCATTGGTGCGGGCAATTTTGCGCATGGCCCGCGATGATTGGGAGTGGGTGGGGCGGGTGCCTCGGGTGCGGTTATTTCCGGAGTCGAAACGGCGCGTGCGTTGGTTGCGCGAAGCGGAGGCGCGGCGACTGATTGCGGTCTTGCCGTCGCACCTGGCAGACATGGCGGTGTTTACCCTGGCGACCGGGTTGCGCCAGCACAATGTCAGTTACCTGCGCTGGGATCAGCTTGACCAGACGCGCCAGATGGCGTGGATTCATGCGGACGAATCCAAGTCCCGCAAGGCCATCGCGGTGCCGTTAAACGGTGACGCGTTGGCGGTGCTGGCGCGACGCCGTGATGAGCATCCGCAGTACGTGTTTACCTATCAGGGTAAACCGGTGGATCGCACCAGTACGAAGGCGTGGCATCGGGCTTTAGCGCGGGCGGGCATTACGGATTTTCGTTGGCACGATTTGCGCCATACCTGGGCCTCGTGGCATGTGCAAAAAGGTACCAGCTTGCAGGAGTTAATGGAGCTGGGCGGTTGGGCGTCGTACGAGATGGTGTTGCGCTATGCGCATTTGGCGGGCGAACACTTGCGCGATGTGGCGCAGCGTATCGATGGCACAAATTTGACACAGTGCGCCAAGAGCCATGGTTTGAAATTGGTGGTAAGTCATTGATCTATTGGTGCCCAGGGGCGGAATCGAACCACCGACACGAGGATTTTCAATCCTCTGCTCTACCGACTGAGCTACCTGGGCTTTTTCGCTAGCGCGGAAAGGCGCGTATTAAACCGTTTCGTATGGATGCCGTCAAGGATCAACAG
>JBFJMM010000246.1:0-3056 GCA_041633885.1 Porticoccaceae bacterium | reverse complement strand
GTGATATGTTTATGTCGCGGCGCTTTACAGCGTGGCGGTGACGCGCTAGCTTGGCGATGGCGATGAACACACGATTTCCCCTACATCTCACCTGGCTGCCGCTGATCGCGGGGCTGTTACCCCTCGCAACCTACCATCTGTGCTTTGTGATAGCTGCAAGTGTCGGGCACCTGCCCTGGTGTAACCCCTATATCGACAGCTGCACCTCGATCAGCGCCACCGGTCGGCAAGCGCCGGAGATGCTGGTGTTCAAGGGTCTGATTATTCCAGCCGCGATAATTATTGCGGGATTCTGGGCGCTCGCGAGCCGATGGTTACAACAATTCGGCGAACTGCGGGATCACCCTGTAACCCGTTGGATGGGGTGTCTGGGAACCACTGCCGCCCTGTTCCTGGTCGTCTATACGGTCGCCCTCGGCATCGAGGACGATGCCTATCGGCCCCTGCGCCGCGTCGGCGCGCTGCTGTCTTTTACACTGACCTATCTGGCACAACTGTTATTGACCCTGCAGCTGCGCAGGTTGCGCAGCGCCTTCCCCCGCCAGTTTCCAGCCTGGCCGATACCGGTCCTCAGTGGCATTTGCGCGATTCTGATCGCGACCGGCGTAATCAGTCTGTTGCTCGATGGTTTTTACCCTGCGTACGATCGGATTGAAGACGCCTTCGAATGGGGGTTCGCGCTATTGTTGAACGTTTTTTTTGTAGCATTCTACTTTGTCTGGCGAGCCCTCGGAGTGCACATCGGCGTACATATACAGACTCCTGGACTGCGCCCTCCCGCCCCTACCGAAGTGAAACAGACGGGCAATTAATTCGGCCTCGCGAACAGTACCCGGCGGCTGGATAACCACGCCCATCAACGGCAACCTATAAAATAGTGCCCATGCGCATGGCCCCGTCGAGGCGGATGACTTCACCATTTAACATCGCATTTTCCACAATGTGGCACACCAGTTGTGCAAACTCCGATGGAGCGCCAGCCCGTTTCGGGAAGGGCACATCGGCCAACAGGCGCGCAAAGCCTTCTGCGCCGGTTTCCGCCCGGGCCAGGGGTGTGTCGAACACCCCCGGGCACACGGTAACGACCCGAATACCGTAAGGAGCGAGATCCCGCGCCATGGGCAAGGTCATACCTATCACGCCGGCCTTGGATGCCGCATAGGCCGTGTTGCCCACCGGTCCGTCGAAACCAAAAATTGACGCGACATTGACAAACACCCCCCGCTCGCCATCCTCGGTCACTGGCTCCAGGGCGCTCATCTCCGCGGCCACCAGTCGACACATGTCGAAGGTGCCGGTGAGATTGGTGTTCACCACGCGCAAAAAGCTGTCCAGCGGATGGGGACCTTTACTGCTGGTGATCTTGCGGCCAATGGCCGTGCCGGCGGCGTTAATCAGGATACGCGGTGGACCGTATACCTCCACTGTCCGGGCAAGCGCCCTGACGACACTGTCCGCATCGGTAACGTCCACTTCCACCGCTAGCGCATTTAATTCGGCGGCCACTTCCCGGGCCAATGTTATATTGCGATCGAGTACCGCCACCCGCGCACCGCGGACGGCCAGCAGACGCGCCGTGGCCGCACCCAGACCCGAGGCGCCGCCGGTCACAATCGCCACTTGATTTTTTATCTCCATAAGCACTTCCAGTTGTTTATTCAGGTCACTCGCGATGCCGCCCGGGACCGCACCCGTCGGCGCGCGAAGCGGTCGGTTTTTAGGTGGCCCGGATCGCGCCGTCCAGCCGTATGACTTCCCCATTCAACATCGGGTTTTCGCAAATATGCAGCGCCAGCGCGGCAAACTCCTCGGGTTTTCCGGCCCGTTTTGGAAACGGCACGCTACTGGTGTGGTCGTTGGGATTACCCCGCAGCACAGCCGCCGCCAGCGGCGTATCGAATACCCCCGGGGCAATCGTTACCACGCGAATCCCCAGCGGCGCCAGGTCCCGGGCCATAGGCAGGGTCATACCGATAACCGCGGCCTTGGTGGCAGAGTAGGCGGTCTGGCCGAAAGGGCCGTCGATTCCAGCGATCGAAGCCACATTGACGAGCACACCGCGTTCATCCCCCGCCGGCGTATCGAGCTCGCGCATGGCGTGGGCGCCCAGGCGACAAGTGTTGAACGTGCCGGTCAAATTCACCGCAATTTGTCGGGTCAGGGCGTCCCGTGCCTGCGGCCCGCCGCCGCGGGTGGCAATGCGCCCGGTAATATCTATGCCCGCGCAGTTGACCCATATGCGGGGTACACCCTGAGCTGCCGTTATCGCCGCCAGCGCGACCAGCACGGAAGATTCATCCGCCACGTCACAGGCAATCGCCAGTGCGCCACAATGTTGTGCTGTCTCCTGCGCCAATTGCAGATTGCGGTCCAGTACAGCAACCCGCGCACCCTTGCTGGCAAATAAGGCTACCACCGCCGCACCAAGCCCGGACGCGCCACCGGTAACGGCGACACTCACCCCCTCAATATTCACGCCATCGTCCTCGTCAGTTTCGGTTGTCCAGAATTTATTAAAGCCGATGTACCTTTATTAAAGCCAATGTACCGGGCAATGCTCAGGTGCCCATGCGAATGGCGCCGTCGATGCGAATCATCTCGCCGTTGAGCATGGCGTTTTGACAGATGTGCAGCACCAGTGCGCCGAACTCGAGGGGATTTCCCCAGCGTTTGGGAAAGGGCACAGTAGGAATAATCCGCTCTATCCAGTCCTGCGGAATACTGCTGGCGAGCGGCGTTTCAAACATGCCCGGCGCAATGGTCATCACGCGAATACCGAACGGCGCCAGATCCCGCGCCATGGGCAAGGTCATACCCTGTACACCGGCCTTCGAGGCTGCATAGGCAACCTGTCCCAGCGGTCCGTCCTGGGCAACCACCGAAGCGATATTGATAATCACGCCGCGCTCGCCGTCATCCGTCAACGGATCAGAATCAATCAGCCCCTGGGCAACCAGCCGCGCGACATTGAAGGTGCCGGTCAGATTGACCCGTATCACCCGCTCAAAGTCGTCGAGAGGATGGGCGCCTTTGGCCCCGGGGGGGGGCCCCCCCCC
>JBFJMM010000245.1:0-3082 GCA_041633885.1 Porticoccaceae bacterium | reverse complement strand
GTATACCCCGGAGTGTCGCCAGTGTGATTTTTGTCTGCATCCCAAGACCAACCTGTGTCAGGCCATTCGCACCACCCAGGGTCAGGGCGTGATGCCGGACGGCAGTAGCCGATTTTCGATCGGCGGTAAAAAAATTCTGCACTATATGGGTTGCTCCACCTTTTCGAATTACACGGTGTTGCCGGAAATTGCGGTGGCCAAAATTCGCCAGGATGCGCCTTTTGACAAGGTGTGTTACATCGGCTGCGGCGTTACCACGGGGGTCGGCGCGGTGGTGTATCGGGCGCAGGTAAAACCGGGTAGTCGGGTAGTGGTGTTCGGGCTGGGTGGTATCGGACTCAACGTGATTCAGGGCGCGCGGATGGTGGGTGCGCGTCAGATTGTGGGGGTGGATTTAAATTCCAGTAAGGTTGAGTTAGCCAAAAAATTTGGCATGACAGATTTTATAAATCCCGCGGATACGCCCAACGTGGTCGAAGCGATACTCGACCTGACTGGCGGCGGTGCGGATTACAGTTTTGAATGCATTGGCAATGTGGAGGTGATGCGCCAGGCGCTGGAATGCTGCCACAAGGGGTGGGGCGAGTCTTATATTATCGGCGTCGCCGGTGCCGGGCAGGAAATTTCCACTCGACCTTTTCAACTGGTCACCGGGCGATCCTGGCACGGCGTGGCGTTTGGCGGTGCCCGCGGCCGTACCGATGTGCCCACCATTGTCGACTGGTACATGGAAGGCAAAATCAATATTGACGATCTCATCACCCATACCATGCCCCTCGCACAAATTAATACCGCGTTTGATCTGATGTACGCCGGGAAAAGTATTCGCTCGGTGGTAATTTATTAACGTCCCATTGCGTATTTTTGTGAACGGCCGGTGGCATAAAACGCCGGCTGCCCTGGGGCAGAAAAACCCTGTCAAGCTGAGCGCCTGGGCAATCCGACGTTTGGCGACCCGATGTTGTAGTGGAGATTTAATGGTACGCACGGCATGACGTCGCAATCCCTCCATCCTTTTGACACCCTGACACCGGACTTTCTGATCGATGCGATCGAGAGTCAGGGGTTACTGTGTGATGGGCGGTTTTTCCCGCTCAATAGTTACGAAAATCGGGTCTATCAAATCGGCATCGAAAACAGCGAGCCGATTATCGCCAAATTTTATCGCCCCCAGCGCTGGAGTGATTTGCAGATAGAAGAAGAGCATCAATTTTGTTTTGAACTGGTTGCCCACGAATTGCCGGTGGTGCCTCCCTGGCAAAATAAACGGGATGAAAGCTTATTCAGGTTCGGTGATTTTCGTTTTGCGTTGTTTAAACGTCGTGGTGGTCGTGCGCCGGAGCTGGGGGATCTGGATAGTTTGTTTACGATTGGGCGGTTGATGGGGCGCATTCACCTGGTGGGTGCCGCCAAACCGTTCTTGCACCGCCCGACTCTCGATATCGACAGCTACGGTTACCAGAGTGTGGCAACGATTAGCGAGGGATTTATCCCGACGTCTTTGCGGGCTTCCTACCAGGCGATTGCCACGGATTTGCTACAGGCTTTACAGGAGAAATTGGCGTCTCTGGCGGATGTGCCGTTGCTGCGTACCCACGGAGATTGTCACGTCGGCAATATTTTGTGGCGGGACGACATCCCGCATTTTGTGGATTTTGACGATGCCCGCATGGCACCGGCGATTCAGGATCTGTGGATGTTACTGTCGGGGGAGCGGGCGGAACAGGTGGTGCAGCTCTCGGAAATTGTTGCGGGCTACAACGAATTTTCCGAGCTGCATCCCCGCGAACTACGGTTGATAGAAGTGCTGCGTACCTTGCGCATACTGCACCACACCGCCTGGATTGCGAGGCGCTGGGACGACCCGGCTTTTCCCAGAGCCTTTTCCTGGTTTAATACGGAACGCTTCTGGGGCGAGCACATCATGGAATTGCGTGAACAGTACGCCGCGCTGGCGCAGCCGCCGCTAATGTTGCTGTGAGGTCGGTTTGTTCCATGGTCGCGTCACCGCACCTGGACGGGTCACTCAAAAACGATGGTCTTGTTGCCGTGCACCAACACCCGATCTTCGAGGTGGTAGCGCAAGCCCCGCGCCAGTACCAGTTTTTCCATATCCTTGCCCTTGCGCACCATGTCGTCCACCGCGTCGTGATGGCTGATGCGGGTGACGTCCTGATCGATAATGGGTCCGGCGTCGAGTTCCTCGGTGACATAGTGGCAGGTCGCGCCGATCAGTTTGACGCCCCGTTCGGCGGCCTGATGATAGGGTTTTGCACCGGCAAACGCCGGTAGAAAACTGTGGTGGATATTGATGATGCGCGCCGGGTATTGCGCGCAGATCGTGTCGGGCAGAACTTGCATATAGCGGGCCAGGACAATGGCGTCGGGCTTGAGTTCGCCAAGTAACGCGGCAACGCCGGCAAAATGCCCTTGTTTGTTGTCGGGCGGTACTGGCAGGTGATGGTAGGGTAGCTGGTGCCACGCCACGTAGCTGCGCAGGTCGTCGTGATTGGAAATGACTGCGGGGATATCGAACAACAGTTCCTTGCTGCGCCAACGATACAGCAGATCGGACAGGCAGTGGGCCTGCTTGCTGACCATAATCACCACCCGCTTGGGCGTCGCTGTGTCGGTAATTTGCCAGTGCATCCCAAAGCGACTGGCGACGGATTCAAAGCGCGCTTTCAGTTCGTTCAGGCCGTAGCGCAACGAGTCGGCGGCGATGACCTGGCGGGTATAAAACCAGTTGCTGTTGGGATCCCGATAGTGGTTAGCCTCGACGATCAGCCCACCTTCGTCGGCAAAAAAAGAACTCACGGCGGCGACGATGCCGACGCTGTCCGGGCAAGAAAGAATTAAACGGTAATTGTGTTCGGCCATGATCGCTCCCTGGTGGGCCAATTGTGCCTTATTTACGCCTTGTTGGGGTAGTCGCAACGGGAAGGATTGCCAAATCAAACGGACGGGGATCGTTGTACGGAGATGATTTTTATGGCCTGCTAACGGTGTGGGAACGATGAGTAGGTGGGAGGGTGCGTTATGCGGATACTGATGCTGGTGATGGCGCTGCTGCTGAGTGTCG
>JBFJMM010000244.1:0-3093 GCA_041633885.1 Porticoccaceae bacterium | reverse complement strand
TGTGCCCGCCGCCGGGACCGGCAACGCCGAATCCGTAGCGGAATTAACGTTGTTGTTTATGCTCGCGTTGGCGCGCCGTTACCATTTTGCGCAGCAAACATTTGCGCAAGGTAAATTTGGCAGCCCGGTGGGTATGGCACTGAAAGGCAAAACCGCGGCGATTATCGGTTACGGCGGCATCGGCCGCGAAGTGGCAAGACGCCTTGTGGGATTTGACATGACTGTGTTGGCGCTATCCCGCAGCGGCCCGAAAAATACCGCCGAAGAAAATGCGATACCCGTCGCGGCTCATTATTCAGGGGAACAGTTGCTCGACTGTTTGTCACAGGCAGATTTTGTCATCGTGGCGGCGCCCCTGAACGATGATACGCGGGGCATGATTGGCGCAGCACAATTAGCTGCCATGAAAGCGGGGGCATTTATTGTCAATGTGGCGCGCGGTCCGGTAGTCGATTATGTCGCGCTGCTCGCCGCGCTGCAAAGTGGACACCTTGCCGGTGCTGGGCTCGACGTATTCTGGCACGAGCCGTTCGATCCCGCGGATCCGCTATTGTCCTGCAATGTGGTGGTCACTCCCCACGTTGCCGGTTCCACGGACCTGAGTTTGCAGGGCATTGCCGACAAGGTTGTCGAAAATATTAATCGGGTGCGGGCCGGACTGCCACCGGTTAATTGTGTGAATGGCGACAGCGTTGCGGATTAAAGGGCGCTTACCCCGCAGACTGCCGGTGTGATGGCTATTTAAATAACGATCAGCTAGCGCCGGTAGCGTCGCCACAACAATAATCCGCCAAGGGTCAGGAGCACCCCGCTCCCGATGGCGAGGGTTTGGTGCATGCTGCTGTGATAGTTATCCGCGCGAAATAACGCGCTGGCCCCGGGGATGCTGGTGAGATCGCCGCTGCCCCGGCCCACTTTGATTTGTCCCTTCATGCCCTTTTCCATGTGCTGGGCGAGATCGCAGTGCACCAGATAGGTTTTGTTGTCGCTGGGCATAATAAGTGACCCGGTGAGTGTTTGACCGCCCATGGCCTCGAGGTGAAACATACCCTGAGGGTACAGATAGCGCGGCAGGCCGTGCACCATAAACTGGTGGCGAATGGCGTCTTCGTTGATAAAGGTGATGTGAAGGCGGCTACAGGGTTCGACGGCGAACAGATGCTGGCTCATGCCAAAAATATTCCCCGGAAACGACTCTGCATAGCGGGTGCCAGCGCGCACCGTGAAACTGTAGTCGCGGGAGATGGCTGCACAATCTTCCGGCAGTTGATCGGTGTTGCTGTTCATCACCATGCCGCGGGCGTCAAAGGTCATGGCATGGCTGCTGTGATCCATATCCCCGTGCCCCATGGCGCTATGGTCCATGCCCTCCATGTTGTCCATTTCCGCCGCGGGGTCCTCCGAAGTGGCATGGTCCATGGTGGAGTGATCCATGGTGGAATGATCCATACCAGAGTGATCCAGTGCGATGGGCGCGGGCACTGGTTGCGCCTTGATCGGATTCGGCGTCTGCTCTCCCCGTACGCCAAAAGACGTCGACAGCAACAGTATCGAAAAACCGGCTACCAACGCAGACGGTTTCATGCGCTGCGTCCGCGTCTGAAAAGCAGCATAAACAGGATTACCAGAAAGCCGGTGCTGGCGGCGCCGAATACCATCAGCTGTAACAGTGGGCGCAGGGGTGCGCGCGGGTCGGCAAACAGCCCGCCCGGGTCGTAGTCCAGCCAGATCGGCACATCCTTGCGATAAAACTCCGCGGTGAAAAATTTCTTCCAGTCGGTGCCCTGGACTTTGGGAAAACCACTGCCATCCACATAGGAATCAAAGGCGATTGTGCTGACACTGCCCCCGGGGTAGATACCGTCGGTGGTTTGCGCGGTTTCGTGGTGGTCGTGAAACAGCCACACTCCTTCCCCATAGTTGTGCAGACCGTCATCGGTGGTCTGTAGCACCATGTCGACTCGCTGGGCGGGCGCAAGGTCAATGACATCCCTGGTGATTTCGTTGCCGGGATTGAGGGGGATGCCGTCCAGGTGGGTGACCGTGGGTCGGAAGCCGTGGGGGTGCAGGGCAATGCTGTCGGAGCCACCGTTGAGGGCGCGCAATTTTACTTTTTCATCGGGTTTAACCACGATCAGGGATTCCTGCAACGTGTAGGGAAACGATTTGCCGTTTAACAGAAAATAATTGGCGCTGTCCCGGGTGATATTCCAGCGACGGTGCTGGTCGATCAGGGTCAGGCGCGGGTCGTTGTGGGTCTGAATCGTTTCCGACAGGTTTTTAAAGAGATCAAAGTAATGCAGGTCGTACTCGCGCTGATATTGTTCGCGCACCGCGACAGATGAGTGGCGGACCTGGCCGGCGCCGATATTCAGAGTCTGCGGCCAGTTGTCGGGACGGTTTTCCTCGATCACGAACATGCCCTGCATACCCATCAGAATATGCACATTGGCCTGTACATGGCAGTGATAAAACATGGTGCCCGCCACCCGCGGACTGAACTGATAGGTTAATGCGCTGCCGGGCATGGCCGGCATTTCGCTGGTTTCGGCAACACCGTCGGTACCCGTGCCCATCACATGTTCATCGTGGCTCGCGCCCTCGTAATGGGGCATGCCGTGATCCGCGGAAAACGGGTGGTCGACCCCGTGAAAGTGGATGGTGTGGGGCAGGTAATGGCTATTTTCCAGGACCACCGTGACCCGGTCCCCCTGCTCGACCCGGATCACCGGCGCCGGCGGGCGCAACAACGGGTTGGCTTTACGGGTTTCAAAGTTTTCCGTGGACATGCCAAACGACTTGGGGGCAAATACCCACATACCCGGCTCGATACCGGGGGCGATGGCGCGCGGCGGGTTGACAGTCGCATCGAGGCGCTCTTCTATCTCTTCTGGCGGTTGTACGGTTGACCCCGATAGTCTAATCCGGCACGGCGCGCGCGTCGACGAGTTATCGGCTGATGCGCCCGATGCCGAGGTCCTTGCGGAGTCTGCGGGCCCGCGAGGTGATCTCGCCGCGCTCCCCGTCGTCCATCGTATCGACGTTCTTGAGGATCATCGCCATGCGATGGTTCTCGCGGAAGCGTTCCCGGTT
>JBFJMM010000243.1:0-3103 GCA_041633885.1 Porticoccaceae bacterium | reverse complement strand
GTCGCGAAAATGTTTTTCGATTTGGTAATCGATACCCAGTTCTTCGGCCAGCCACAAAATGCGCTGGGAACGGGAGTTGTTCAGGTGATGAATGGTTAACATGGCTCTTTCCATGGCGACGGTTGGTTGTGGAGATCATAGTAACCCGAGATTGAACGGCGCTAAAGCTGTGACCCGCGGGTCTGATTTGCGCCCAGATTGCTAATCCGTTCAGTGGTACTAGAACTTCCACGGGACAGACTTTGAGAGCTCAATCAGGGCAGGAGAGTTATAAGGAATGCGAGGAATCGGTGGGCAGGGCTGTGCCAACCGACAAAACTCATATCGGGCCGGTGCGCTATCTGCTGATTATATTGTAGCCGTCTGTGTGCCCTGCGTTGATGCAACGGGTGTGGCCCGTTGATTGACTGAAAAAGCCTGGGTACCGTACTATCGGGGTGGTCACAATAACGAAACCCTTCTGCTCCCAATAATGTTGGCAGATCAGCGATAAAACAGAGGTTCCTATGTCCGGCACTGTTGCTGTAAGACCCGCCCAGTTAAGCGTGGTGGCTCGCGTGACCACGTTGCCCCACCTACTATTTGCCGCGTTGCCGGTGGTGGGGTATCTCCTCGGCGGTGGTATCTACCACTGGCTGGGGGTGTTCGTCTTGGTAGGGCTTGCACTTATCGACCCTATCGTCGGTACTGACGAAATCAATCACGATGAAGCGCACGAAACGGCACTCAAGGAAAAGCTGTTTTACCGTGTCATGCTGTGGGTAACACTACCGGCGTCTATTTTGGTCACGTTGTTTGGACATTGGCTGTTGACCCAAACCAGCCTTACGCTGTGGGAGATGGTCGGCTTTCTTCTGTCGTTAACTTTGGCGACAGGGTTTTTGGCTACCACCGCCCACGAGCTGTGTCATCACACGCAACCGGTTGATAGGCTGATTGGCGATCTGGTCTTCATGCCGATTTTTATGTGTGATTTTCACATCTACCACAACTTTATGCATCACATACACGCCGCCACGCCCAACGACCCGGCCACCGCGCGCTATGGCGAAAACGTCTACCCGTTTATGGTCAGGAGTATTGTGGTAAAAACGCGCATGGCCTGGCAAATAGAAAAACAACGTATGCAAGCCAATGGCAAGCCGACCTGGCACCCCAGTAATTTAATGGTCAGATTTATCGTGCTGCAGGCGGCATGGTTGGCCTTGCTGGTGTCCCTGTTCGGGCTGTGGTCCATTCCGATTTGTTTTGTGCAGTATCTTTTTCCGCGGTTTTTACTGGCGGTGGGTGATTATCTGGAACACTACGGCCTCGGGCGCAGGCAGTTGCCCGACGGCAGCTACGAAGCGATGCGCCCCAACCACGCCTGGGACGATAGCGCTGCGGTGAGCAGTATGTTGTTCTGTCAAATTGATCGACATTCGGATCACCACGCGAATGTCGGGCGACCCTATCAGATTTTACGGGTGATGAAGGACGCGCCGCGTCTCCCCCACGGTTACCTCACCATGATTCCGATCGCGTTTATCCCCCCCCTGTGGCGCAAGGTGATGCATCCGATTGTCGAAGCCTATTACGACAAAGGCGATGTGGTGCCCTATGCGCTGCCGGGAGCTCTTCCGGAAAAATATGCCGCGCTTGTGCCGCCGGGGTGGGGCAGGGCCGCGCCCGTCTGATGTCGAAGGCCATGGTCGCCCTCCAACCGGGTCGACTGGTAGTGGCCTGTCTGTCTGGCTGCGGCCAAGTTTGCTGCAATGTATGCCGCATCTACCCACCGATTGTCGCGACGAGCGCACAGCGCCGATAATCCTCGCACTGGATACATCCACGTAACGGCTTTTCTATGCGCAAGTTGCTGGACCGATTTAAAACACGCAACCAACCCTGTGCGGTGACCCTTAATCCGGGTGGTGTCACCTTCGACGTGCCGAGAAATCGCACGTTATTACAGGCGGCCAACGATCAGAATGTTTATTTCCCGCAACACTGTACCGTGGGTACCTGCGGCAGTTGTCGCTGCAGACTGGTTGCAGGTGACGTGCGGGCGCTGCGGGATTTTTCCTATACTCTGACGCGCACGGAAATCGACGCGGGTTACATCCTGGCTTGCCAGAGTATGCTGAAGAGCGATGCGCTCATAGAGATTGAAGACATCGGCCCGGAATTGACCCATCCCGCGGCGGCGTTTTCCGCCACCATCGCCAGCACGCGCATGCTGACCCACGATATTATGGAAATGACGTTAGCGCTGGACCGCCCGATTGATTATACCGCTGGCCAGTTTGCCGATATCAGTATCGCGGACCTGGCACGGCCGCGTAGTTATTCGTTTGCCCGCGGGGCAACGCCCGGTGCCGGTCGAGAAGTCAGCTTCCATGTGCGCCATGTGCCGGGGGGCAGCTATACCGGCTGGCTGTTTGCAAAAGATCGCGTCGGTGAACCCTGTCAGTTGCAGGGCCCGGCGGGTAATTTCTGGCTGCGACCGGACACGGCGCCGCTATTGTGCGTTGCCGGTGGCAGCGGCATGGCGCCAATCAAGGCGATACTCGAAGATGCCGCGCGACGAAAAATCAGACGTCCCGTGACGTATCTGTTCGGGGCGCGGCAACAGCGCGATCTGTATTGTGCCGAGCAGATGCAGGCACTGCGCGATCAGTGGCCCGAGACATTTCGGTACCTGCCGATACTTTCGGAAGAACCCGAAGGGTCGGGTTGGCGGGGGGAGCGCGGTTTGGTGACCGACTATCTGACCCGTGAAACTGTCGGTTTCGAGTTGCGCGATTGTCACGCTTATCTGTGTGGGCCGCCGGGAATGATAGATGCGGCGCTGGCGGTACTGGAGCGCAACCAGGTGCCGACCGGACATATCCACTACGATAAATTTCTGGACGCTCGGCAACTCGAGGCGTCGTCGGCGTAGATTTAATGGTCGAGGATACGATTTAACTGGCACAGGATTAACTGGCACAGGAGAGATGGCAATGCAGCTACCCGCAGGCGCTTATCTAAAGCTCGACCCGTCCGATGAATTTATGCACCCCCTGGGGGATGCCGAAAACTTCAACGAAAGTATGTATTTCAATATTTACGATGCGGCGGGACG
>JBFJMM010000242.1:0-3104 GCA_041633885.1 Porticoccaceae bacterium | reverse complement strand
TTTCGAGGGTCGCCACGGTGGGTTTGATGCGATCCAGCGCCAGGAATTCGTTGGGTTGATGGGCCTGGTCGATATCCCCCGGCCCCATCACCAGTACATCCGTACCGAGGTCCTGTAAATAGGGAGCCTCCGTGGCAAACGCAACCGCCTCGCGACTATAACCGGTGAGCTGTTCACACAACGCCACCAGTTCCGATTGCGGGTCGCTGGCAAACGCGGGCACACCGAAGTGCTCAATGGTCAGGTTGGTGCCATCCTGTTCCCCCAGGGGCAACAGGCGTTGCTCGAGCAGGCGTTGCAATTCGGTCAGCGCCATGCCCGGTAGCGGGCGAATTTCAAAGCCCAGTTCGCAGTGGCCACAAATACGGTTGGGGTTGTCGCCACCCTGTACACAGCCGAGATTCAAGGTGGGATAATCGACCGCAAACAACGGGTCGCGGTAGCGCTGTTTCAGTTCGTCCTGCAGGACAAACAACTCCCCCAGCACCCGCTGCAGGGTGTGCATGGCATTGTTGCCCAGATCCGGATTGCTGGAATGTCCAGAACTGCCGCGGATGATTAATTTTTCAATCAGTATGCCCTTGTGCATCGCCACCGGTTTCATACCGGTGGGCTCGCCAATAACGCCGTAGCGTGCAATGGCGTCCCCCCGTTGGGCGAGGGCCCGCGCGCCGGCCATGGAAGATTCCTCATCGGCAGTGGCCAGAATAATCAGCGGCTGTTGCAGAGGCTGGTCGATAAACCCGCGCGCGGCCTCGACAGCCAGCGGAAAGAACCCCTTCATATCGCAGGCGCCCAGACCGTAGAGTCGGCCGTCCCGCTCGGTCAGCTTAAAGGGGTCCTGTCGCCACAGATGTTCGTCACAGGGCACCGTATCCATATGCCCGGCCAGCACCAGGCCTGCGGGGCCCCGGCCGAGGGTGGCGATCAGATTGGCTTTGCGTGGATCGGCCAGCGGCATGATTTGCACAGCAAAACCGAGCGGTTCGAGCCAGTTTGCCAACAGGTCGATGGCGGCGCGGTTGCCGTGATCGCAGGCTGGATTGGTACTGCTGATGGAGTTGCAGGCAACCAGTGCACTGAGCATGTTAACAAGCGTCATGGCGGGCAGTGTAAACGGGTGGGGTTAATTTGCAATTTCAATCGTTGCTTGCCGTGTTCGCTGCGGACCGGGGGCGGAGTGTTGTTGCCGGTCAAATCCCGATACAATCTTGCCGCACCCGACGAGGAATATCAGCATGGTTCTGACTGCGGCCCCCGATCGCGTACTGGAGCTGACAACGGTGCTGCAGGAGTTGGTAGCAGCGGGTTTGCTGTCCAAGGAGAACGCAAACATCCTGGGAGGCAGCAACCGCACCCGCGAACAATCCCTGCAGCACCCCCTGGTGTATATCGCCAGTCAACAACCTGGCGATGCGAGAAGGCCGGGAAAAACATTGACCCTGCCGGCCTTGAGCGAATGGATGGCTGATCAGGCCGGGCTGGAACTGGTGCACATCGACCCACTCAAAATAAACGTCGCCGATGTGGCCAGTGTCATGTCGTTTGAGTTCGCCAAACGGCACGGAATTCTGTGTACGGACATAACAGCCGACGAGGTGCTGGTGGCGACCACGCAGCCCTTTGCTCGCTCCTGGCAGGCGGGGCTGCAAAAAGTGACACGCAAAACCATACGGCCGGTATTCGCCAATCCCGCCGATGTGGAAAAATACACGGTGGAGTTTTACTCCCTCGCCAAATCCGTATTTGGCGCCGGTAAGCTCGCGGGGGATGCGCGCCCTGGCATTACCAATTTCGAACAGTTGCTGGAGATCGGGTCGCTGAAGGATCCGGACGCCCAGGACAAGCACATCGTCAATATTGTCGACTGGTTACTGCAGTACGCATTTGATCAACGGGCCAGCGACATTCACGTTGAACCCCGTCGCGACAAAGGTCGAATTCGCTTTCGCATCGACGGTATTTTGCATCAGGTCTACGATTTACCGAGTCCGGTGATGACGGCGATGACCAGTCGCTTAAAAATACTGGGGCGTATGAACGTTGCCGAGAAGCGGCGTCCCCAGGACGGACGCATTAAAACACGCACACCCAAAGGTAATGAGGTCGAGCTGCGCTTGTCGACACTGCCCACCGCGTTTGGCGAAAAAATGGTGATGCGTATCTTCGACCCGGAGGTGTTGCTACGCAGCTTTACCGAGCTGGGGTTGACGGGCGACGACCATCAGCGCTGGCACGCCATGAGCAACCGCCCCCACGGCGTAGTGCTGGTGACCGGCCCCACCGGTTCCGGAAAAACCACAACCCTGTATTCAACGCTTAAAGTGCTGGCCACGGAGGACGTCAATGTCAGCACCGTGGAAGACCCAATTGAAATGGTCGAGGAAAGTTTCAATCAGACCCAGGTGCAGCCACAGATCGACCTGGACTTCGCCGCCGGTATTCGCACCCTCCTGCGCCAGGATCCGGACATCATTATGGTGGGTGAGATACGGGATATCGAAACCGCGGAAATGGCTATCCAGGCGGCCCTCACGGGCCACCTGGTGCTGTCGACACTGCACACCAACGACGCCCCCACCGCCATTACCCGTCTGCTGGACCTGGGCGTGCCCGCGCACCTCATCAAGGTGACCCTGAACGGCATTATGGCGCAGCGTCTGGTGCGCACCCTGTGTCCGCACTGCAAGGAAAAAGTGGCGATGGACAAGGCGGCCTGGGAGCAACTTGTCAGTCCCTGGAAAGCCCCGCCGCCGGCCTTTATGTATCGGCCCATCGGTTGCCTTGAGTGCCGCGATACGGGTTATCTCGGACGTCAGGGAATCTATGAAATTATGACTATGAGTGACGCTGTTCAGGCCCTGATCAGCAGTCATTGCGACATCGCGGCGCTACGCATTCAGGCCATCAAGGAGGGTATGCGCACCCTGCGCCTGGGCGGCGCGCAGAAAGTCGGCGCCGGTATTACGTCTTTCGAGGAGGTGCTGCGGGTGGTGCCCAGCAGCGGGCGCTGACAGGCCGGTGAAACCTTCCATCATGCAGCCCCTGACCCCGGTGGTTAATCCTTCCCGGGAAACCCTCGCGCGCCAGTTGCAATTGTTCCG
>JBFJMM010000241.1:0-3135 GCA_041633885.1 Porticoccaceae bacterium | reverse complement strand
GCCTGAGCTTTTTCTTTTATGTGCATATGGATCTATTTGAGGAGGTCGCGAAATTTCGCGCTGGCCGCCGCCTGTGGGCAAAGCTGTTATCAGAGCGCTACGGGGTCAGCGACCCCAAGGCCCTGCTGTTTCGATTTGGCGTGGTGTGTGGCGGTTCGTCCCTGATCGCCCCGCAGCCCTACAACAACGTGGCGCGGGTCAGCGTGGAAACCATGGCGGCGGTACTGGGCGGTGCCCAGTCGATCTTTACCTGCGCCTTCGACGAGGCGTATCAGATCCCCACCGAACACAGCGCCGAGATCGCCCTGCGCACCCAGCAGGTCATCGCCCACGAAAGCGGTATCGCCAATACCGTAGATCCGCTGGGGGGCAGCTATTATGTGGAGTGGCTGACCGACCAGATGGAAGAGCGCATCGTTGCGGTGATGGATGAGCTGGACAACTACGGCGGCGTGATCAAGTCCATCGAGGATGGCTATATGCAGATGCGTATCGCCGAACAGGCCATGCGGCGCAAGAAAAGTACCGACAGCGGCGAGCGTGTCGTGGTCGGACAGAACAGATACCGCCGCGAAGCGACGGCGGAAGAACGGGGGGAAATTTTCACAATGGATCCCCAGGCCCAGCAGAAGGTTCTGGATAAATATCGGAAGGTGCAGGACCGTCGCGACCCGATCGCTGTCGCCGAACAACTCAGGAAATTAACCCAGGCGGCTGCCAACGACGACGATAATTTGATGCCCTATCTGGTGGACTGCTGCCACGCCTACGCCACCGTCGGCGAAATGGTCAACGCGTTGAAAACCGTGTGGGGCGAATTCCAGGAGCCCATCCAGTTTTAGTCGAATATAACGAACAGCGCGGCACCAACCCACAGGAGAGAGTTGCAATGTCACTACAAGGTAAACGCTTTTTAATCGCCAAGCCCGGACTGGATGGCCACGACGTGGGTGCCAAAGTGATTGCACTGGCGTTGCGCGATGCCGGCGCGGATGTCATATACACCGGTCTGCGCAAAAGTCCGGACTACATCGCCCAGGTGGCGGTAGACGAAGATGTCGATGTACTGGGGCTCAGTATTTTATCCGGCAGTCACGTCGCCCTGGTGGAGCAGACGCTGGCGTGCCTGGCGGCGCTCAATGCCCGGGATATAAAAATTATGGTGGGCGGTATTATTCCCCCCGAAGATCGGGAACCGCTGCGCGCCCTGGGGGTAGTCGGCGTGTTTACCGACGAGAACACGCTCGACGACATGATTCAGACCATTGACCGGGTGCTGGCGCAATGACCCACCCCGCAGCCGCCAGTCCGCTGGACCGACGCGCACTGGCGCGGCGCCTGACCCTGGCGCTGGAAGCCAGCGCACACCAGTCCCTGGCGAGTTTCGGCGACGCCCGCCATGGACATACCCCACGTATCGGCATTACCGGGGCACCCGGTGCGGGCAAAAGTACCCTGATCGACCAGCTGGCGCTGCGTCGTATCGAACGCTACAACCCGGACACGGGCCGCCTCGCGGTGCTGGCCATCGACCCAAGCAGCCCGTTGACGCGCGGCTCCATTCTCGGGGACAGAATACGCATGGGAAAAGTGGCTGGCGACCCGCGTTTTTATATTCGCTCCGTCCCCAGCCGTCGCTCCCAGGACGGCTTATGCGACAACGTCGCGGATCTGCTGCTGGTACTGGAAGGCTATGGGTTCGACGAAATTCTGCTGGAAACCGTCGGCGTCGGCCAGGCGGAGTACGCGGTGCGCAACCAGGTGGACACCGTGGTACTTATTATTCCGCCCAACGCCGGGGATACGGTGCAGGCCATGAAAGCCGGCATTGTGGAGATTGCGGACATCATCGTTATCAACAAAAGTGATCTGCCTGAGGCCGACAAAACGCGGCTCGAACTGAGCGCGATTATTGAGCGCCACGCGTATTCTACGGCAGACTGGCAACCCAGGGTGCTGATGGTATCGGCGCTCGCAGGTACAGGTATAGAGGGATTACACGATGCCATTGACGCGCACCAGCTCTGGGTGCGTGGGACTAAATCTGCTGATCAGGTTCGTCGCGAACGGGCTCGCCACCATGTCGAAAGTCTGCTGGAGCGCAGTGTGCGCACCCTGATCGCGGACGCCGAAGCGGATTTGTTTGAACAATCCCTGAGCGACGCCTTTCAGACTCTGACAAAGCGCCTCGCCCTGGACGCGGGACAGGGGGGCGATAAACAACCGCCAGGATAACAGGCCTGGATCACCCGACTAAATGACCCCGCGCCGCGCCAGGTAGGCGCGCAGCTGTTCCACGCAGGTGACGATATCGTAACGCCCTGCGTCGATCACAACTTCCGGCGCCTCGGGGGGTTCGTAGGCGGAATCAATGCCGGTAAAGTTGGGAATCTCGCCCGCCCGGGCTTTCTTATACAGACCTTTGGGATCCCGCTCCTCACACACATCCAGAGCAGTCGCCACATGCACTTCAATAAATTCCTGATCTTCCACCAGGTCGCGGGCCAGTTGTCGCTCGACGCGAAACGGAGAAATAAATGCGGTCATAACAATCAGGCCCGCGTCCACAAACAACTTCGCGGCCTCCCCTATGCGGCGAATATTTTCCACCCGATCGGCGTCGCTAAAACCCAGATCCCGGTTCAGACCGTGGCGCACGTTATCCCCATCGAGCAGATAACAATGGTGTCCTTTTTCAAACAGCGCCCGCTCCAGGGCGTTGGCCAGGGTGGACTTGCCCGCGCCGCTCAGACCGGTAAACCAGATCACACAGGGTTTTTGTTGTTTGCGTTCGGCCCGTTCCCGCTTCGAAACCACCGCTTCATGCCAGGTGAGATTACTGCTCATACCAATCCCCGAATTATCGCTGAAGGTGGGTGATCAAAACGGAATATCGTCGTCAAAATTACTGTCAAAACCCGCCCCGGATTCACCACCGGAATCGCCACCCGAAGCCTCGGGACTGCTCGCACTGGCGGGTCGCTGCTTGGCCACGCCTTCGTAGGCGTAATCCCCGGCGCCCTGATCCTGCCCACCGCGACTGTCCAACATTTGCATTTCGTTGGCGACAATTTCCGTGGAGTAGCGTTTCACACCGTCCTTCTCCCACTCGCGGGTGCGCAGTGCACCTTCGAT
>JBFJMM010000240.1:0-3150 GCA_041633885.1 Porticoccaceae bacterium | reverse complement strand
TGGGTCAATCGCTGCGCCCATCGCGGCGCGATGGTGTGTCGCACACCCCGCGGCAACACCCTGTCCCATACCTGCGTCTATCACCAGTGGAATTACGACGCGCACGGCAATTTATCGGGAGTACCATTTAGCCGCGGCATGAAGCATATGAAGGGTATGCCGGCGGATTTTGACCCGACCTGTAATGGCCTTACCAAACTGCGGGTGGAGAGCTACAAAGGCCTGCTATTTGCCACGTTCAGCGAGACGGTCGAATCCCTGTTTGACTATATCGGTGCCGCGATGCGTCCCTGGGTAGACCGGATTTTTCACAAGCCGATTGTGTATCTCGGCTGCACCCGCCAGTACTCAAAATCCAACTGGAAGCTGTATCTGGAGAACGTCAAGGACCCCTATCACGCCAGTCTTTTGCACCTGTTTCACTCGACCTTTAATATTGCCCGGGTAGGCATGAAGGTGCGCACCATCGCCGACGAGCAATACGGGCTGCACAGTATCCTGACCACCACCCGCAATGAAGAAAATATGGGTGACGCCTACAAGCAACAAAATATTCAAACCTACAACGAAAGTATTCGCCTGCACGACCCGTCCCTGCTGGATGTACGCCAGGAATACGACGAGCTGATTACCAACCACATTCAACCCATTTTCCCACAGCTGGTGATTCAACAGATTCACAATACGCTGGTGGCCCGCCAACTGCTGGCCAAGGGTCCCAACAATTTTGAATTGATTTTCCACTATTTCGGCTACGCGGACGATGACCCCGAGCTGCGGGCAATGCGTATTAAACAGGCCAATCTGGTGGGGCCGTCCGGATATATTTCGATGGAGGATACCGAGGCCACGGAACTGGTGCAGCGGGGTACCGCGCCCGACGGTGCGCGAACATCGGTGATCGATATGGCGCGGGATGCCCCGGAACAGAGTGATTCGATGATCACCGAGCGCTTGATTCGGACTTTCTGGGCCGGTTATCAACGCCTGATGGATCTTTAGGGGGCTGGCGATGACCGATGACCGGATGCAGAGCATGCTGTTGTGGTGGGACATGCAGCAGTTGCAGGAACGCTACATTGCCACGCTGGATAACGATCGTCTGGAAGAGTGGCCGGATTTATTTGCGGACGACTGTTTCTACGAAATTATGCCCCGGGAAAATGAAATGGCCGGTCTGCCCATTGCCCTCGTGCGTTGCGATAATAAGGGCATGTTGAGGGATCGGGTGCTGTCGCTGCGGGAAGCCAATATCTACGAGGCCCACGTGTATCGACACTTTACGTCAGGCCTGGAAATTACCGGGGCCTCCGCGACGCAAGTGACCATGCAAGCCAGTTATGTGGTCCTGCAAACCCTGCAGGACGGTGAAACCAGGGTCTATCAGACCGGCCGTTACGTCGATCGTGTAGTGATGACCCCGGACGGTTGGCGCTACGGGAGTAAACGGGCCATTTACGATACCCTGCGGGTGCAAACACTCCTGGCAACGCCGGTTTAACCGGGGCGTTAACTTTGCCGCAACCCTTACGAGAGGTTTACCTTTACCTGCTTGGGATCTGTTTGCGCACTTTTTTGTGCGCCGCGGGCTATTTTTTCTATGCTCGGTGCGCGCGACGATTTATGCTTGAGGCCAATTCGCTATGTGGCGTACCTGCCGTTGGCGTGCCACGCTATATTTGGTAGCCAGCAGTCACCACTCAGTCGAGACAAGATGGAAAGCGATAAAATCAAAGCCACCATACGCGCCCTGTCAGATCGTGTGGTCGTCGCGCAAAAGGAGGTGCGGGTACTCAACGCGATCAAGTGGGACGATAGCGTGCGCGAACATTTTTTTGCCGCCGACTGCCGCGAGCAGCCCGCCGTGGATGCGGATTACTACCACAAGGTTGCGCTGGGGTTTGATCACGGCCAGTTAACCGCAGCGTTTCGGCAAATCGACCACGATATCGTGGCGCAACTTGGCAAGTTTAATCCGGCCGCGAAAATCATGCGGCGCATGTGCCACGAGTATCAACTGGTGCTGGCCATGTTGGCGGCGCGTGGCACCCCCGAATTTTCCCGGATATCCCAGGAACTGTATGGCCGCTCCACGGATGCCTTTCACGTGGGCGAGCCGAATCTGGTGGATATGGCCGCGAGCCTGGATAATTCCCTGCGCATTATCGACGAACATTTGTTTCTGGAGCAAAACACGCGGGATATTCCCACCGAGCAGGCGGTGGGCATGTTACAGGCGCGTCTCGACGAATTTTTCTCGGACGCTGGATCGCGTATCAAGGTGCGCACAAGTGACGGCATTGTAGCCGATGCGGCGGCGGGTTCCGATTACATTAAATTGCGCAGGGATGCGATGTTCAGCGAGCGGGATCTACGGGTGCTGGAAGTCCACGAAGGCTGGGTACACGCGGGCACCACCCTCAATGGTCGCGCGCAACCGGTGTGTACCTTCCTGGAAAAGGGTACGCCCTCGATGACAATCACTCAGGAGGGGCTGGCGCTGCTGGTGGAGATTATTTCATTCAGCTCCCACCCGGCTCGTTTGCGCCGCGTGACGGACCGCATCCGCGCCATTCACGCCGCGGAGCAGGGCGGCACCTTTCTGGATGTGTTCAATCTGCTGTGTGGGGAAGGACGCAGCCGCGAGGATGCCTACACCACGACCATGCGGGTTTTTCGCGGTAGTCTGCCGGAAGGGCCGCCGTTCACCAAAGACCTGGCCTACAGCAAGGGTTTTATTCACATCTACAATTTTATTCGGGTAGCGGTGCGGCGCGGTCGTCTGGATCGAATCCCGCTGCTGTTCTGTGGCAAACTCACCCTGGAAGATATCGGTTCCATAGCGGAATTGGTGGAACAGGGTTTGGTGGTGCAGCCGCGCTACCTGCCGTTACCCTTCCAGGATTTGAACGCGTTGACCGCTTGGATGGCCTATTCGAACTTTTTGAACAAGCTCGACCTGGCCAAGGTGGAAGCGGATTTTGCGCAACTGTTTTAACACGGATTCAGTCCGTTGCAGGCTAACAATAAATCGATCTTACCCGATGGAGTAGAACCTGATGGCTACAGGTGAATTTGAAGATATCCACGCCAGTCGTAAAAAGCATCTGAAGAGTATGGCGCGACAGGGAAAAATATTGCTGCCCTTGA
>JBFJMM010000239.1:0-3173 GCA_041633885.1 Porticoccaceae bacterium | reverse complement strand
GGACGAACCGTTTGCCGGGGTAGATCCCATTTCGGTGAATGATATAAAGGAAATCATTCGCCATCTGCGGGAAAAAGGCATCGGTATTTTGATTACCGACCACAATGTGCGCGACACCCTCGATATCTGTCAACGGGCCTACATTGTGGACGACGGCACCGTCATCGCCGACGGCGAACCAACGGCTATCATGGCCGATGCGACGGTGCGACGGGTGTATCTGGGGGAACACTTTACGTTGTAAGTTGACACTCTGAGTGGGCACGTAAATTGCAGGGGATTATTGCGCACGCCCCCTGGCCGGACTACACTTAACCCGGCATTGAAAAACCCGCGCTCACCGGGCGCCTGAGAAATTGGTCGGCTATGAAATTTGAATTGCCATGAAACAGGGTCTGCAACTCCGCATTGGTCAGCAGTTAACCATGACCCCGCAGCTGCAACAGGCTATCAAACTGTTGCAGTTATCGTCCCTGGATCTGCAGCAGGAAATTCAGCAGGCGCTGTACTCCAATCCCTTGCTGGAAATGGTGGAAGAAGTTGAACACCAGCAGGAACAACAGCAGGACAAAGACCAGCAAAATGGTCGCGGTGACGACAAAACGGGGGACAGCACCCTGGAATCCGGATCCCTGCACGAAGAGTGGAACAAGGAGATTCCCGAGCAGCTTGCAGTGGATGCCGACTGGGACGATATCTATCCGTCGGCCAGTACGAGCCCCGCCACGGTCGGCCCCGAATCACGGGATTTTGACACCTTTCATACGGTGACCGAGTCCCTGCGCGACCATCTGCTGTGGCAACTCAATCTCACCACCCTGTCCGCAACAGATCGTTTTATCGCCGCCACCATCATCGACAACCTCGACGACAACGGCTTTATGGAATCGTCCGCGGAAGAGCTGTGGCACACCATGGACCAGGACGCCATTGACTTCGACGAGGTGGTCGCGGTGCTCCACCGCATTCAGCAATTTGACCCGCCCGGCGTGGCTGCCAGCGACCTGCGGGAATGCCTGTTGATTCAATTGCACCAGTTCGCGCCGGAGACTGTCCATCTCGAAGAAGCCAAACTGCTGGTGGCACATTTTCTGCCGCTGGTCGCCGAGCGCAACTACCCGCTGTTGACCCGCAAAACCGGGCTGGCGGAAGAGACACTGTGCGCGGCGATCCGCCTTATTCAAACCCTGTGCCCCAATCCAGGGGAACTGATCTCGGACGCCAGTGTTGAATATGTCGTGCCCGATGTGCGCGTCGAAAAAAAAGAGGGTCGCTGGCTGGTGTCTCTCAATGGGGAAATCACCCCAAAACTGTGTATCAACCAGCGCTATGCCGACCTGGTCCAGCGGGCCGACAGCGGCGCCGACAATACGTTTTTGCGCAATAACCTGCAGGAAGCGCGCTGGTTTCTGCGTAGCCTCGAGAGTCGCAACGAGACCCTGCTGCGGGTCAGCCTGCGTATAGTGGAAAGGCAACGGGATTTTCTCGAGCAGGGCGCGGAGGCCATGAAACCCATGGTGTTGGCGGATATTGCCAACGAGCTGGACCTGCACGAATCGACGATCTCCAGGGTTACCACAAAAAAATATATCGATACCCCTCAGGGGGTGTTCGAACTGAAGTACTTTTTCTCCAGTCATGTCAGCACCGCCAGCGGCGGAGAGTGTTCCTCCACGGCCATCCGCGCCATGCTGAAAAGGATTATCGCCGACGAAACACCCGGCAAACCCCTGAGTGACAATGTGCTAACCACCCTGTTGCAGGACAGGGGTATCCAGGTGGCGCGGCGCACGGTGGCCAAGTACCGCGAAGGCCTCGGCATCGCGTCCTCGAGCGAGCGCAAGCGCTTTGCCCGGTGAACCATAACCGTCAAACCCGTTAACCCCCGACACCAAGGAGCTTTGAATGCAATTGACTATCAGCGGACACCATCTCGACATTACCGACGCCCTGCACGATTACGTTACCAACAAACTGTCCCGCCTTGAGCGCCACAACGACCGCATTACCAGCATTAACGTCATTCTTTCCGTAGAGAAGCTGATTCAAAAAGCTGAAGCCACCGTGCATGTCAGCGGCACGGATGTTTTTGCCGACGCGCAAAACGAGGACCTCTACGCCGCCATCGATAGCCTGGCCGACAAACTCGACCGGCAAATTATCAAGCGCAAAGAAAAACAGCGAGGCCGCTGACAGAAGCCCTATGAAGATCGCCGACTTCCTCACCCCGGAACGCACCTGCTGTGACGCACCGGGAATCAGTAAAAAAAGGGTGCTGGAGTTTCTCTCCGGCTTTCTGGCAGAACATTCCGAAAACATCGATGCCGACAGGGTCTATCAGGAATTGCTGGCCCGCGAAAAGCTGGGTAGCACTGGCATTGGCGATGGCGTTGCCGTGCCCCACTGTCGCCTCGAGGGCTGCCCGGACGTGATCGGCGCGCTACTCAAACTGGAGCACCCCGTGGATTACGACGCCATCGACGACCAGCCGGTCGACCTGGTGTTTGCCCTGGTGGTACCGAGCGAGCAGAACGAGGAGCATCTGCGGGTGCTACAGAGCATTGCCGGACTCATGCAACAGCCGAGCGTGCGTCGGCAACTGCGGGGCTGCAGCGGCGACAGCGCCCTGTACCGGGCGGCGACCGAGGTGGATAACCCGTGACTACGGCCCCGGAATTACGTCTGGTAGTTATTAGCGGGCGCTCCGGGTCCGGCAAAAGCACCGCGCTCAACGTGCTTGAGGATGTGGGTTTTACCTGTATCGACAATCTTCCCGCCAGTCTGCTGGCGGGCCTGTTTGAGCAATCCAGAAACTCACCACACCCTGCGGCACTGAAAATTGCGGTGGGTATCGACGCCCGCAATCTGCTGGGGGATCTGGATCAATTCCCGGTGATTCTCGACACCCTGACCAACTCAGGGGTTGACTGCGACGTGATTTTTCTCGATGCGCGCACGCCGGTATTGATCCGGCGCTTCAGTGAAACCCGTCGTCGCCACCCCCTCAGCTCCGCCAGTGTCGACCTCAAAAAGGCCATCGCCCTGGAACGGGAAATCCTCGATCCCATCGCCGCCATCGCCAATCGCCATATCGACACCAGCAATATGACCCTGCATCAGTTGCGGGACCTGATCAAAAAACAGATCGTCCCCAACACCACCCAGGATATGGC
>JBFJMM010000238.1:0-3199 GCA_041633885.1 Porticoccaceae bacterium | reverse complement strand
CTGGTGCTGACCACGGATGCTCGCCAGCGCACTGCCCCCAGTACGCCGTCGGTTTCCAGTAGTGCATTCATGGCAATGGGGTGCGGCATAAAATTTCTCCAGCGTTACATTGCAATAAGGATGTGTTGAAGCGACGGGCCTCCGAGCACAACAGCCACATAATAGGCTCCGTTACGCGCGCAACACCTTGATCAGTATCAATAACAGGATAGCTTAATAACGGCCATGGATCATTCAATACTGAGCGTTATCCAGCAGGCGCTGCTGCCCAGCGCGGTGGTGATATTGTTGGGGGTGATCTGGCGCCACACCGAGCCGGGTGGCATTGCTTATCTCGAAGTGCGCCGCACGATTGGCGCGCTGGTGCTTAATTTATTCTACCCGGCCCTGATTATAGCGGTGATCCCCACGGTAAAACTGTCGTTCGAGCTGGTCAGTGCGCCGCTGTTGTTCAACGCGGGAATCGTCGCCGGTATGGTTTTTAGCGTGCTGCTGATGCCCTATTTAAGGCGTCTCGGCATGGGTAAAGCCGAGCTGGCGGTGCTGATTCTGGCCTGCGCCTACGCCAATATTATTTCCCTGGGGGTGCCGCTGTTGCGTGCCGAACAGGGCGAAGCCGCGACCCGCTTCGCTATTTACATAGACGTGCTGGCGATTAGCCCGATGCTGTGGATTGTGGGGGTGTGGGTATGCGCCAACTGGAGCAACGCCGACAATGGCGATGGCAGTCTGCGCAGCTTTCTCAAAACATTTTTCAGCCTGCCGCCGATCTGGGCGTTTGGCTTTGCGGTGTTTCTCAACCTGACCGGCATCCAGTTGCCGGACTTTGTGCAAAGTGCTGCCCGTATGCTGGGGGATACCACCATACATGCGATGTTGCTGGCGGTGGGCATGTCCTTGTCATTTGCCAGTATCGCCCGTTATTGGCGTCTGTCGTTGCTGGCCGCACTGATCAAGCTGGTGCTGGTGCCAGGGGTGGTGCTGGGCGTTGGATTGCTGACCCTCGGGGAGGGCGAAGTCCTGAAAAGTACTGTGTTACTTGCGGCCACTCCCACTATGATGGCCACGTTAATACTAAGTGAGCGCTTTGGCCTGAATACGGAGCTGCTGGCGACTATCCTGGTCACCAGCACGGCACTGTTCTTTATCTCCCTACCGGCTTGGCTGTGGTTTATATAATTCCCACTCGGCTAGATGCCACCGATACACAGATATTTAATTTCGACAAACTCCTCAATCCCGTATTTTGAGCCTTCGCGGCCAATCCCAGATTCTTTCACGCCGCCAAAGGGTGCGACTTCCGAGGACACAATGCCGCTGTTAATGCCAACAATACCGGTCTCCAGGGCTTCCGCCACCCGCCACACCCGTTGCATATCCCGAGCGTAAAAATACGCAGCCAGACCAAACGGCGTGTCGTTGGCGAGGGCTATGGCTTCGTCGTCATTTTTGAAGCGGTACAGCGGCGCCAATGGCCCAAACGTTTCCTCCTGGGTTACCAGCATGGCGGAAGTGGCATCGACGATGACGGTCGGCTGATAAAAGGTGCCGCCGAGGGGGTGGGGGCCTCCGCCGGTGAGAATTTTCGCGCCTTTGGCCAAGGCGTCGTCGAGGTGCTCCTGAATTTTGTCCACCGCCGCCTGGTTGATCAGTGGCCCCTGTTCCACGCCCTCGTCCAGACCGCTACCGATCTTCATACGCCTGACCGCAACGGTCAGTTTTTTTGCAAATTCATCGTACACTCCGTCCTGCACCAGAATGCGGTTGGCACAGACACAGGTCTGCCCGGTATTGCGAAATTTGCTGGCCATCACTCCGTCCACCGCGGCGTCCAGGTCGGCATCGTCAAAGACGATAAACGGCGCATTGCCTCCCAGTTCCATACTTACTTTTTTAACCGTGTCCGCGCACTGGCGCATTAAAATCTTGCCCACCTCGGTGGAGCCGGTAAACGACAGCTTGCGCACCGCCGGGTTGCTGGTAAGTTCGCCACCGATCGCGGCCGCACTCCCGGTCAGGATATTCAATACCCCGGGCGGGATGCCGGCCTCCTCGGCCAGGACCGCCAGGGCCAGGGCCGAGTAGGGGGTCTCGGTAGCGGGTTTTATCACCACCGGGCAGCCCGCCGCCAGCGCCGGGGCGCATTTGCGGGTAATCATGGCGTTGGGAAAATTCCAGGGGGTAATCGCCGCCACCACGCCGATGGGCTGCTTGAGGACAACAATACGTTTGTCGCGGCTGGTGGCCGGAATGGTATCCCCATAGACCCGTTTGGCCTCTTCCGCAAACCACTCCACGAAACTGGCGCCATAGGCGATTTCCCCCAGGGATTCCGCCAGGGGCTTACCCTGTTCCAGGGTCATCAGCACCGCCAGATCGTGCTGATTGGCGATCATCAGGTCGAACCATTTACGCAGGATATTGGAGCGCTCCTTGGCCGCGAGGGCGCGCCAGGCTGGCCATGCCTGTTGAGCTGCTTCGATGGCTCGGCGGGTTTCATCGGCAAGCAGTTTGGGCACGGTGCCCAGCACCTCGCCGGTGGCGGGATTGGTGACCGCAATGGTGGCGCCGCCGTCGGCGTCCACCCAGTGACCGTTGATATAACACCGCTGCCTGAATAATTCTGGACGATTTAAATTCACTATCTATACCCCATCGGCGCTGTTAAAACAGAATTTTTTTTGCCTTTTCAAAGGTTCCATTTGGTGTACTATACCTATTGACAGTTTACTTATAAATTTACCTGAAAGGGAGAGCCTCATGGACTATACACGTAGTACAGCAAAGCAATGGGCGCAGGAAAATGTGAAAGGGATGTTTAATTGCCCTGTCACGCCCATGAACCCGGATTTTACCTTTAACGAAGCGGGTATCCGTTCCAATATCGAAGCGTTTATTGAAATGGGTGTGGACGGCCTGGTGGTCGGCGGGTTTATCGCCGAGTGCTGGAACGTGACCCTCTCCGACTGGTACCGCTATCACGAAATCGTCGCCGACGCGGTTAAGGGGCGTATCGGGCTGTGGTCCATTGTGCTCGATCCCAGCGTGCATCAGTGTGTCGAAAAAATGAATCGCCTGGAAAAACTGGGCTATGACGGCGCCGAGGTGATGAACCCGTCCGTGCAATTGCGCACCGACAACGAAGTGTATAACTGGTTTAAGTATCTGACCGACAACTCCAACCTCGCCGTTGCCCTGT
>JBFJMM010000237.1:0-3206 GCA_041633885.1 Porticoccaceae bacterium | reverse complement strand
CCGCGTATCCGGCAATTGCCTGCGCCAATCGCGACAGATAGAATGTCGGGCAATAAAATCAATCCGATCACAGGCCCGCAGTCACTCATGCCCATAAACTATCTACTCGCTGCGGCCACGCTGCTGCTCACTGTTGGCTGTGCCCCGCACCGTACCTCTCTTTCTTCGGATCCAACCCCGCACACCGACGCCAGAGCCAGCTACAGCGAGATCGCCAGGCAACCGTTCTGGTCGGATCGACGCACCCTCAGAGCGCACAAGGCTGACCATCAGGACGCCCCACCGGCGAGCGATCTGTGGCAGCGTATCAACAGTGCGGGAGAACTGAATGCCCGCTACAGGAATCCGCGAATCGATCGCTATCGCGAGTGGTATCGGGATAATCAGGCGTATTTTGACCGGGTAATGCAGTGGTCGCCACTGTACCTCCACTATGTGGTGGACGAGTTGGCGAACCGCGGTTTACCCCTCGAACTTGCCCTTCTGCCTTTTATCGAGAGCGCCTACAACCCCTTTGCGGTTTCTCCAAGCAATGCGTCCGGCCTGTGGCAATTTATTCCGCAAACCGCCGACATCATGGGTCTGCGGTCATCAACATGGTATGACGGCCGCAAAGATATCGTCGATGCCACACAGGCGGCGCTGCGGTACCTGGAGTATTTACACGGGCAGTTCAACGAGGACTGGTTACTGGCTCTGGCGGCATACAACGGTGGAGAAGGGGTTGTCCGTCGCGCCATGCAAGCCAACCGTCGCGCAGGCAGACCCACAGATTTCTGGTCGTTGTCCCTTTCCGATGAAACCCGCGCCTATGTACCACAGTTTCTGGCCCTGGCCGAGGTCATGCGCGAACCCGCCAGATATGGCGTAGCGGTACCCTCCATTGCAGACCAACCCTACTTCGCTACCATTGACGCCCGTGGGCCATTAAACCTGGGTTACATGGCCGAAATATCCGGCATCGACGCCGATACCATGCTGTATCTCAACCCGGGTTACCCCCAAATGGCCACGCCCCCCACCGGTTCCCATCGCGTCCTGATACCCAGCGAGGCAGTACCCGTTTTTCTCGCGCACCTGAACAATCTGAATCACAATTTATCGGCGCGGATCGCCCGCGCAGCGCCCCAGACAAATGGACAAACGGAAACATCGGTCGCCAAAGCGCGCGGTACAACGGGACCGATCGATTATGTCGTCCAGGACGGTGACAACCTGTGGCGTATAGCCCGGCGTTTCAAAGTCGATGCAAAACTGTTGGCCCATAACAATAAACTGAACCCCGCGGCGATATTACGCCCGGGGAAGGTCTTGATCGTTGGCCAGCAGGACAGCCAGCCGCAGACCATTCGCCAGGTGGACTACGAAGTGCAGCCGGGTGACTCCCTGTTCAATATATCCCGCACCTTCCAGGTTGCGATCCGCGATATTCTGCAGTGGAACAACCTGCACACTCACAACCGTCTGGTACCCGGTCAACAGCTGAAATTATTTTTGCACCTCTGAGCGCGGTTAATCCTGCCGCTCTATATCGACGTCTTCGAGTAGCGCGGTCACATAGCCCTGGTATTCCCGCGCGGCAGACGAATTTGCCCAGGACGACTGCAAATTTTGCCGTTGAGTGGCCGCCAGTGACGTCAACTCACCGGGCTTTATTGCCGTTAACGCCGCGACGATATAGTCCCCCGAAGCAACGGGAAAAACTTCGATCGCCGGTAGACTGGCGCGGGCTGGCACCGCAAATATTTTGTTAACCACCTCTGAGTTGGCGCCACCAAAGCGCGGCGTATCAAGGCTCACCTGCCACTCAAGATTTGCCTGGCGGGCCACCTCCTCGACACTCTGCCCGGAACGCACCAGCCGGGCAAGATCCTGCGCTTGCGCGGCTATCAATAACTGCCCGCGCTCCGTTTTCAGCGTCTTTACGATACGTTCGCGCACCTCTTCAAGAGGCAGGGTTGTAACCGGGGTATGGTTGCGCAGCTTGATTATCACCACATGACCATCACCCAGCTCGAGCGCCTCACTGGTGTACCGCTGCTGCAGCACGCTGTCGCTAAATGCCGCCCGCACCACGTCAGGATAAGCTGCGATGCCCTCGCCTCCGTTGCGGGTGAAAGGCTGCGAAGTTTTTACGGGCAGTCCCAGTCGACCCTCCACATCCTGCAACTGCTCGACGTTATAGGTTTGATCCTTGAGCATTTCCAGTTTCGCGGGAAAAAGTTCGGTGGCCAGTCGCATCTTGACCTCCCGTTCCAGGCGCTCCCTTTGCTCGTCAAACTGCGCCGGTTCACCCGTTTCCTGCGCCAGCAATTTCACCAGATGAAAACCGCTGTCCGTTGCAACCGGTGCTGAAACGGTCCCCACCTGCAACTGTTTCACCGCTGTCTCAAATGCCTCGGGAAAGGTCCCGGGGCTGACAAATCCCAGATCACCACCCTGCTCCGAGCTACCAAAATCGGCGCTATAACGGCGTGCCAGCTCTGCAAAATCCTCACCCGCAGCGAGTTTTTCCTGAATCTCGGAAAGTACCGCCTGGTGACTCCCATCGGACTTTTTTTCGACCAAAATGTGCGCTACGTGTAGCCTGTTGGCCACTTCTGTGGCCGCCACTTCGGCGTCAAATTGCTCCCGTAGCATCGCTTCGTCAACACTGACCTCGCCCAGCAAATCGTCGATGCGCAGCTCGATGTAATCCACCTCCACCGATTCTTCGGTCTGAAACGCGGTCTGGTTTTCGCCATAGTAGGTTGCCACCTCCTGCGGCGTGAGTTCGACCGTATCGAGTACCGCCGCCAAAGGTACCGTCAGGTAGTAGAAGTTCCTCTTTTGTTCTATGGCCGCCGTCAGCGCTTCCAGTTCAGCGGCGGTGGTAAAGCCCGTGGCGGTAATACCATTTGTAAACTGGTTGATTAACAGCTGACCGTTCAAAAATTCCCGATAGGAGGCCGCTGTAAAACCCATTTGACGGATTCCAAATTCAAAGCGCTCGCGATCGAAACGACCGTCGCTCTGAAATGCAGGCGCAGACTGGAGCAGCTCGGCGATAGTCGCACTTGACACACCCATCCCTTTGTCCCGGGCCGCTTGCTCGAGGGCTTTTTCCCGAATAAGACGTTCCACAACCGGTCCGCGTAGCTGTTCACTATCGAGCACCGCCGGATCGATGTCCTGCAACTGCTCCAGAATACGCGCTTTTTGCATCT
>JBFJMM010000236.1:0-3209 GCA_041633885.1 Porticoccaceae bacterium | reverse complement strand
CGCCGTGCGTATTTCTCCTCACCGTACTCCTTAAGCACCTGCGCAATATCCTGTTCAGCCGCCGTGGCCAGCCATTGCGCCGCACTGATGCCCGCCGCGCTGTTCATACGCATATCGAGGGGGCCATCCTTGCTGAAGCTGAAACCTCTGCGAGCATCATCCAGTTGCGGTGAGGAAACGCCGAGGTCCAGCAACACGCCGGCCACCGTTCCAGTCTGGCCGCGCTGCGCGAGACGCTCCGCCAATTCAGCGAAGGACCCGTGCACCATCTCAAAACGTCGATCCCCGGCAAAACGCTCCTCACCCACCGCGCAGGCTTCCGGATCCTTGTCCACCGCCAATAAACGCCCCCTGGGGGACAACAATTTCAGGATCGCCGCGCTGTGCCCACCGCGGCCAAAAGTACCATCGATATAAAAACCATCGCGGTCCGTCACCAGTGCCGTCACGGCTTCCTGCAACAGCACGGTCCTGTGGTCGACCGATTTTTGCATGGCCACCCCCTAGCTAATCACAGGGACAGGGACTGCATTTCTGCGGGTAGTACTAGTTCTCCAGCAGCTTCTGCCAGCCATTCCTGGCGCTTCGCACTCCAGTTATCCAGACTCCACAACTCGAATCGATGCCCCTGCCCCACCAGCACCACTTTTTTTTCCAGCTGGGCATAATCGCGCAACTCTGGGGGCATCAGTACGCGGCCATTGCTGTCCAGCTCCATTTCCCGCGCATGGCCGATCAACAACCGCTGCAGGCGCCGGGTGTCCGGGTTAAAGGTTGGCAACCTGGCGATCTGACTCTCGATTTTCTCCCATTCGGGCACGGGGTAGATAAACAAACAGGCATCCTGGGTATCGATGGTGGCCACCAACGCCCCGCCCTGAGACGTCAGGGCGTCGCGAAACCGGGCGGGAATCGCCATGCGCCCTTTGGCATCCATATTAATTTCGCTACTGCCTCGAAACACACACCGCTCCCGGAGTTTTGTTATGAGTGGAGCAGGGCCAAAAACCACTTTTCCCCACTTTTTCCCACATAACGACACTATATTTCAGAAACAGCCAAAGTCAAGGCGGCTGACCCACAAAACATGGGAAAATTTCTCTAAAACTCAGGAAGTTACGACAAAAGCATGGATAAAAATAGAGGTGTATTTTTATTTGTTTAACAAAAACATATTGCTAAAATGAGAACTTAATGTATTACTTTAATAACAAGATGATTTTGCTATAAATCCTGCCGATTTTAGCGAAAACCTGTCTTTACACCCGATATTAAAGAAAAAAGCCGCCAATTCCCGGCAGCGAGAAAAAAACGGGGGCGACAAATTTTGCCAGGCGACGCCACAGGAACACACCTCTGAACAGCGTCCCGGGTACTAACAGCGCGGGTCAGAACAACAGGTGTACGGAAAAACCCAATGCCCAGCTCTGCCGGGAATTGCCGTCAAAGCCATCATTGTTGCGCAGGTTAAAGTCCATCGCGATATTATTCATACGCATCTTTAAGCCTGCCCGGCCCGACACGCGGGTGGTTTCGGGCTCTTCCAGATCCGCATGAATTGCGACGTTCTCCAACGATTGATAGCGAGCAGTCAGAGTTTCATCGTTCCAGGCAAGCCGACTGTCTACCATCGCCATAACGTAAGGTTGTACACGCACTGCGCGCATCCAGATTGCAGGAAAATTAACGTTCACACCGCTGCGCAGGGACGTGGACTCGGTGGTGAAACTTTCGATATCGAGACTCAAAAACCCGTTATTTTTTTCCGTTGCCTCACCGAAGCGATTGTAGATGTAATCTATACCTGCAAATGGAATCACGGAGAAGCCATTGGCAAAGCGCCACTCCCGGTCAACCCACACCTTTGCCGCCAGCGTATCGACCTCATTGTCCGCGCTGTAGACGGTGCCCAGCTGACGGTTGCTGTAATCGAGATCGGTGCGCAAGTAGCTCACTATGCCGTTTACCTTCCAGTTGCGGGCGAAGGCGTGGGCAAAGTACGCGGATAGCCCCCTGGCGTCACCCTCCACTTCCTGACCGGCCTGACGACTATTGTTAGTGGTTTGCGCCTGATGAATACTGGCACCCACCAGGGTGCCTCTACCGCAGAGCTGATAACCGATGGAACTGAACGAGCCTCCCTCGAGGCGACCATTGGTAGCGGAAAAACCGCAGCCGGAATCCTGGGGTGATCCGGTCGCTCTGGTCAGATCGGCGAAGATCGGCTGGGTAACCGCGTCACTCAGTCGATCGATCATGGCGTGGGAATAGGTGTACGGATGAGATCCGAGCAGTGTAAAAACCGGCAGTACGTTAGCGCCCTGCAACGTCGTTGCGAAGCTGAATTGGCCGTCCCCGCCGTCGGACAAACCCGGTAAAAAATTGGTCACCGCGAAGGTGTAAAAACCATCCGCCGGCAGTGTAAATACGATTTGCGGATCGCCCCAGGCACCCCCTATGTCAGTCGGCGGATCCAGCTCATCGTCCCCATAGGCGAGACCGGAATAAATATCCGCGGGCGCCTCCTCTGTGGTGTAAATAAACCCCGCAAACAGCCCCGACGCGGGATCCAGGTCGGCCTCCTGGCGAATGGTTGTCAGCGTCACTTCCGTCCCGGCTTGCCCGGCAAACACCCAGTAACTCCAGGTATCCGGCACATCGTAGTATCCCTCAGACGTCACGGCACCTGCGCTCACCATGTCCGCCGGAATATCGCTGTAATACACAATCGCGGAAAAGGCAGTGCTTGCATGCAGCAGCAGGCAGGCGGTAATCAGCGACGCAAATTTGTTCATGGTCCTTGCTCCAGCGATGGTGGTTTGCTTTAACCTGTTTTGCCCAGTCGTGACAGACTGTCGATGGGCGGTGCGTCCGTCGTTTGCAGCGCCCGGCGCGATACCTGACAGATAGCGCCCGGGTTGTCGGAAGCGCGAGGCAAACCTTTAGGGTTTTTTGACGAAAATGGCGGGCATACGATTAGTGGCAGGCAAACGCGGACAGGCGGTCATTGACCGTCGCTGAGAACCAGCGGGACCGTACGGTGCGACACAGCCAGAAAAGGCGGAAAGAAGGAGTCGGCCTGTAAGCCGGGTTCTGTCGAGGACGATCATTCCTCTGGGACTCGCGTCACCGCGAGCCTCAAGCAACCTACCCGAATCCAGCGCGGGCCGCGCCAATGGATTCCTATTTGGTCTTGCTCCGGGTGGGGT
>JBFJMM010000235.1:0-3221 GCA_041633885.1 Porticoccaceae bacterium | reverse complement strand
GGTGTTTGCCCTGAGGAAATCCGTGCTGCTATCAAAGCGCTGCAACCATCGCTGGTAATTTCTGGCGCAGCTGGCCACCCAGTCTGGCCTTTTCTATAAAAAATGTTGCGCGATTACTTCGAGGGATTGTTTGCTGCATCCCCCGAGCAGCATGCTGGAAACATGCCCTCGTTTTCCCGCTTCCGACCAGCGTTGCAGGCGGTCGCGAATTCGATCCGCCGGACCCACCAGATGACAGGCGTCCACCAGGGCGTCGGGCACCGCGGCGGCGGCTTCTTCCTTTTTGCCGGCCAGGTACAGATCCTGAATTTTTTCAGCGGCCGATTCGTAACCCAGCCGTTTAGCGTAATCGTTGTAAAAATTCTTGGCCCGGGCTCCCATCCCGCCTATGTAAAGTGCAAAATTCGCTTTTAATGGACGCATGCATTTTTCAATATCGTCCCCCATACTGACGGTAACAAACGGCGCGATATCGAAGTTTTTCAGGGATTTATTCTGCGCCGCGGCAAAACCTTTTTGTAGAGGCGCATCGAATACATCGTAGCGATCGGGATCCATCCACACCGGGAAAAATCCGTCGGCAACTTCCGCGGCGGCCTGCACTCCGGCCGGTGTAATGTTGGCGGTGTAGATCGGGATGGGCTGCTCGCAATGCAAAATACTTTTCAGCGGCTTACCCAGACCTGTGGCGCTGTCTCCCGTATAGGGAAGCTGGTATTCCTGGCCGGCAAACACCACCGGACCCTGGCGGGCGAAGATCATCTTCATGATCGTAATATATTCCTTGAGCCGGGTAATGGGGCGCCCGTAGGGCACGCCGTGCCAGCCTTCCACCACCTGCGGGCCCGATGCCCCCAGTCCGGCAATAAAGCGGTTACCGGATAATTGCGCCAGGGACATGGCGGTCATTGCCGCCATCGCCGGTGAGCGCGCCGGCATCTGCATGATGGAAGTACCGGCTTTGATTTTCGTGGTGTTGGCGAGAATCCAGGTAGCCGTGGTAATGGCATCGGCCCCGTAGGCTTCGGCGGTCCAGACCGAATCGTAGCCGAGCTGTTCCCCATGCCTGATGAGATCGAGATCAATTTTGACAGTGCTGCCAGAGTAGCCGGTGATGATGCCGAGTTTCATAGGGGATAACCTCTTGCGGTAAACGGTGTGGGGCCTGACGCGCTGCGCTCTGGCCCGATGGCCGGATTATGTCAGGTTATTAACCGGTGAAACCATAGCAAATCCGGACTGAATTACCTAATAAACGGGCAGTTCCCAACGGAATTACCTTTTGTTCGCCCGCTGTTGTATCGTGTGCGGCGCAGGCAGCGGGCATTGTATTCAGGTCAGCGGCGGTTTACCGTTGCCGACCAGCTATCGATAGCCGGGAGAATCTGATGATGTTGGATATTGGCATTCTTTTGACATTTCGCAATCCCCCCTGTCATCGCTCCGGGTGGGCAGAAATATATCGGCAGGAAATCGCACATGCGGTGGCCGTTGAAGCACAGGTGCCGTCGCCGGAGGCATTGCGCGCTACCCAATACTGCGAAAGTTTTGGCCGCTCAGCCGTGGTAGGCGATCCGCACAGTGTGCTCGCGGAACTGGTTGTCTGCCACGCGGAGTCGCCGGGTAGCCATGTAACCATGATGATGTCCTTGCCGGGTATGGATCCAGCCCGCACCCGCAACAGTCTCGAATTGTTTGCTCGGGAAGTCATCCCCGAATTGAGGGTCCGCTGCCAGTAGTGCCTGCCCCATACCGCGGGTCGACGACCACGGGATGCGGGGCGAATGCTCGATAGAATTGTTGTACCCGGTCGTCGCGCATGGCCGGTTGATGCGTACTGTTTTAATTAAGGAATTACTCCATGAGCGAACATGAAAAATTACCGTGTATTGCGGTGCTGGGCGGCACCGGTGATCTGGGTGGCGGATTGGCGCTGCGCTGGGTGCTGGCCGGGTACCAGGTAATCATTGGCTCGCGTACACGGGAAAAAGCCCAGCACATGGCAACGGCGTTAAATGCCAGGGGGCCCGCTAACCCCGTGCGTGGTATGACCAATGAGGATGCGGCGGCCGCAGCCGATGTGGTGGTGATGACGGTACCTTTTGCCAATCATCAGAGCACTCTGGAGTCGATCCGCGGCGCGGTACAGGGCAAAATTTTTGTCGATGTTACAGTGCCTCTGGTGCCACCCAAAGTGGGTACCGTGCAGTTGCCGGAGGGTGGCTGCGCCAGCGTCCGTGCGCAGAATTATCTGGGCGACAATGTACGGGTTGTATCGGCTTATCAAAATGTAGCGGCGGCCCATCTTAACGATCTGCACCACGACCCGGAATGCGACGTGCTGGTGTGTGGTAACGACAAGGATGCCTGTGCCGTGGTCATCGCCCTCACCGCGGCGGCGGGTATGCAAGGCTGGCATGCGGGACCGATCGCCAACGCGGTGGTTGCCGAGGCCATGACGTCCGTGCTGATAACCCTCAACCGACGCTATAAGATCGATGGAGCCGGGTTTCGTATTACCGGCACGCCGCAGGCGTAGTTCACAGCGTTTACAGACCACTACACACCATTATTGCGTTGATTCTCTGGGGCTACCTATTCAATGGCCGTCACCCAATTACAGATACTGGCACTGACAACATTCCCTCTGGTTGAGCCCGGCGCCGATCTGGCGCAGTTGATTGTCGCTGGCCTCGCCGACCAGCGACTGGAATTGCGCGACGACGATGTGGTGGTGGTCGCGCAGAAGGTGGTGTCCAAGGCTGAAAATCGGTATGTCGATTTACGCAATATAGAGCCATCGGCGCGCGCCGTTGAACTGGCGGAAAAAGTCGGCAAGGATCCCCGCCATGTGGAGCTGATTTTGCGGGAATCCAACGCAGTAGTTCGCCATTGCCCAGGCGTGTTAATTGTCGAACACCGGCTTGGCTTTGTCATGGCCAACGCGGGTATCGACGCGTCCAATTTACCGCGGGGCGCGGATGATCAGAGCGAGAAAATGCTGCTGTTGCCCGAGTCCCCGGATGGTTTCGCCGAGCAATTGCGCAACCGATTAGTAACACAATCTGGCGCGCGCGTTGCGGTTATTGTCAACGACAGCGTGGGTCGGGCCTGGCGCAACGGGACGGTGGGTCTGGCCCTCGGCGTTGCCGGACTACCCGCGCTGCTGGATCGGCGCGGAGAGCGGGACCTGTTTGGCCGTACCCTCGAAGCGACGGAAG
>JBFJMM010000234.1:0-3237 GCA_041633885.1 Porticoccaceae bacterium | reverse complement strand
ACGGCAACAAATTCTGTTGATCCCTCGTCACTGATTACCGCAACCGATATAATTGCACGGTGCACGCGGCTGTCTTGTTATGAGTGGCTGACCGGACGCAACTGATCGCAACGAGTAACGAGGAAGGATGGTGACAACGACAGCTCCCGATATTGGCACTTTTCAGGGATTGATTTTGGCGCTGCAACAATTCTGGGCAAATCGCGGGTGCGTGATTTTGCAGCCGCTGGACATGGAAGTCGGCGCGGGCACATTTCATCCGGCTACATTTTTGCGCGCCATTGGCCCCGAGACCTGGAATGCCGCCTATGTGCAACCCTGCCGACGCCCCAGCGATGGCCGCTACGGCGAAAATCCCAATCGTCTACAACACTACTACCAATTCCAGGTGGCGCTCAAGCCTTCGCCGGACAATATTCAGGAAATGTATCTCGATTCGCTACGGGCCCTGCACATTGATCCTCTGGTCCACGATATTCGTTTCGTCGAGGACAATTGGGAGTCCCCGACACTCGGCGCCTGGGGGCTGGGATGGGAAGTGTGGCTCAACGGCATGGAGGTTACGCAATTCACCTACTTTCAGCAGGTCGGCGGGCTGGAATGTTACCCGGTAACCGGTGAAATTACTTACGGCCTGGAGCGCATCGCCATGTACCTGCAGGGCGTAGACAGCATTTTTGATCTGGTCTGGACGCGCGACGAGCAGGGCGGCGTGGTGACCTACAAGGATGTGTTTCATCAAAACGAAGTGGAAATGTCCCACTACAATTTTGCCGAGGCGGACGTACCCTTTTTGTTCGACAGCTTCGATGTCTACGAGCGCGAAAGCAAACGGCTGATCGAACACAACCTGCCTCTTCCTGCTTACGAAATGGTCATGAAGGCATCCCATGCATTTAACTTGCTTGATGCCCGTCATGCCATCTCTGTGACGGAGCGCCAGCGCTTTATTCTGCGGGTGCGGACGCTGTCCCGCGCGGTGGCGCAAGCCTATTTCGATTCGCGACTGGCCGCCGGATTTCCCCTGGCACCCCCGGCGCTTGCGCAAGAAGTACGGCAACTCGCGCTGGAAGCACGTCCATGAATCGCGATTTTCTGTTCGAAATCGGCACCGAAGAAATGCCGCCAAAAGCGCTGAGAACTCTGATGGACGCGCTGGTGGCGTTGGTCGCGGAAGCCCTGCGTGACGCGTCCCTCGAGCACGCTGGGATACGGGGTTTCGCTACCCCGCGGCGGCTAGCACTCCTTATAACGGGGCTGCCCGAACGCCAACCAGACAGCACCCAGGAACGTCTGGGTCCCGCTGTGAGCGCCGCTTTTGACGCCGCCGGCGAACCGTCTGCCGCCGCCCATGGGTTTGCCCGCAGTTGTGGCGTGACGGTACAGCAACTGGCGCGTGTACAAAGCGACAAAGGTGCGCGCCTGGCGTACCACAGCGTCCAGCCCGGTCAGGCAACCGTTGCGTTACTCCCCGGCATCGTGACCGCGGCGCTTAAAAACCTGCCGGTACCGCGACGTATGCGCTGGGGTAGTGGGCGCGATGAATTTGTGCGCCCCGTGCACTGGGTTGTCATGCTGTTTGGCGAAGAGGTCATCGTCGCCGACGTGTTGGGCGCCACTACCGGGCGACACAGTCGCGGGCACCGTTTCCACTGCGACCAGCCCGTTCCCATCGACAGCCCTGCCAATTATGTCGAGTTGCTACGGACTGCACACGTGTTGGTGGATTGTGACGAACGGCGTACGCTTATTCACAACGGTGTCAAGGCGCTCGCACAACAGGCCGGCGGGCGCGCCGTTATCGACACGGAGTTGCTGGATGAAGTCACCGCACTCAATGAGTGGCCGGTCCCTCTGTTGGGTCATTTCGAACCCCGATTTCTCGAGGTTCCCGCCCAGGCGCTGGTGTCGTCCATGCAGGCACATCAAAAATATTTTCACCTGGTGGATCGCAACGGGGCCCTGATGCCGTGTTTTATTACGGTGGCAAATATTGACAGCACCGATCCCGCCAGAGTTATTGCCGGTAATGAGCGGGTTATCCGCCCCCGTCTCAGCGATGCCGCCTTTTTCTTCGAAGAGGACAAGCAAACAAGTCTGGCCACTCGGCGCGACGAGCTCAGGAAGATAGTGTTTCAACAAAAACTGGGATCGCTGTTTGATAAAACAGAGCGGGTGGCAACCCTCTGCGCCTGCCTTGCCCCCGGTTTTGGCGCACCCGAAAGCGCCGCGCGCCGCGCCGCGGAATTAAGCAAGTCCGATCTGGTTAGCGCCATGGTGCAGGAGTTCGCGGATTTGCAGGGCATCATGGGCCACCACTATGCCCTGCATGACGGCGAAGATGCGGGCGTCGCCGCAGCCCTTGAAGAGCAGTATATGCCGCGTTTTGCCGGTGATACGCTGCCGCCGTCGCCGCTGGGGGCGACCCTCGCCGTCGGCGACCGGCTCGATACGCTAACGGGAATTTTCGCGATTGGTCAGGTGCCGTCGGGGTCTCGGGATCCCTTTGCCCTGCGCCGGGCAAGTCTGGGCGTGCTGCGCATTTTAATCGAGGGGCAGGTGGATCTGGATTTGCGCTCTGCGCTCACTGTTGCCGCGCAGCAGTACCCGGCTTTTGCACAAGATACCGCGCTGACCGACCGGATTCTGCGCTATGTTCTCGAACGCCTGCGCGCCTGGTACGAAGAACAGGGCATTCCCCCGGAAGTGTTTTTTGCGGTGGCCGCGCGCCCGGTAACTAACCCCCTGGATATCCATTTGCGCGTACAGGCGGTTAATGCCTTTAACCAGATGCCGGATGCGACGGCGCTGGCCAGTGCGAATAAACGGGTCGCCAATATTCTCGCAAAATCTGACATCCCCACCCTGTCCGCGTCTTCACTCGTCGTCGACCAGGCACAACTCGAGGAGCCCGCTGAACTAGCTCTGGCACAGGCAGTGGCATCATGCCACCGGGTGGTCGAGCCTCTGCTGGCACAGCGGCGTTATAGCGAGGCGCTGACGGAACTCGCCTCATTACGTCAACCTGTCGACCAGTTTTTCGACCAGGTGATGGTTATGTCCGACCACCCTGGATTGCGCACTAATCGGCTGATCCTGCTGAAAACATTGCAAGATTTGTTTCTCAATGTGGCGGACATCTCCCTGCTGGTTATCGATAAGGGTGCGGCCTAGTTCATGAAATTGGTTATTCTGGATCGGGACGGCGTCATTAATGAAGACTCTGAAAACTTTATT
>JBFJMM010000233.1:0-3241 GCA_041633885.1 Porticoccaceae bacterium | reverse complement strand
CAAGGCGGAGGAGATTCGCGCAAAAATACTGGCGTGGAGCCTGTCCGACACCACCCCTGCCGGGACCTCGGCCCCTGAGATTGGCGAGACAGGTGCCACAGCTTCGACTCCCCCGCCAGCCGACTCGACCTCCGAACTCGCCGCGACACCGTCGGCTGTGGAAGCGGCGTCCGGTGCGCCCCACAATGGGGACGCATCCCGCGCTGCTCAGGTCAATGGCAAGGTGACGCCGGACACCTCCGGTGAGGCCGCGCACCTGGGCGAACTGGTGGATCTGAGTGTGCTCGACGGCTATCTGGCGATACAGTCCCAGGGCGCTCCGGATTTGCGGGTCACTCTGGTACAGGCCTTTCTCGCCGATGCGCCGAATTGTTTGTCGAAGGTTCAGCACTCCCTGGGTGCAGGCGATACAGTTGCGCTTTACCAGGCGGCCCACGCGCTAAAATCGAGCAGCGCGAATGTGGGCGCGGTTGCTGTCGCCAGGCTGAGTAAGGAAATCGAGCTCAAAGGTAAACAGGCGCAGGTCGATGGGTTGGCCGAGCAGGTGGACCATCTCGATCTGGCCTATCGGGAAACCGTCGCCATATTCACCCGCACCTTTGGGCTATGATGGTCAACGCCCGAATGAATCCACGCAGTGGGAGTAACCCAGAGTGACCAGGGATGAGTGACGCCGACGTCAAAAAAACGGTGCTGATCGCGGACGATGACGCGACCTCGCTGCTGCTGATGCGCCAGGTGCTGGAGAACTTCGACTACAACGTGGTCGAAGCCAAGCACGGCGGCGAGGCCATGGAACGCTACTACGCGCACCGGCCGGATGCGGTGCTGCTGGATTTGCACATGCCCGAGAAAAACGGGCTGCAAGTGTGCAGTGAAATACGTGTCGACGAAGCGGGTGAGCATTTACCGATTCTGATAATCACCGGCGCGGACGATGTGGAATCCATAAATGCGGCCTTCAGCGCCGGCGCCACCGACTTTCTCGCCAAACCGATCAACTGGCACCTGCTGGGCTACAAAATTCGCTACGTGTTGAAAAATGCCGATACCCAGGCGCAAAAGCGTCGCGCGGAAGATCTGGCCGAGCAGTTGGGCACGGTGGTGGAAAATTCTTCCAACGAAATTTTTCTGTTCGGTGAAAACTCCCTGGACATCAAGTACGCCAACGCCAGTGCCCGCAAAAATCTCGGTTACGATATGGATTACCTGTCCGGTCGCTCCCTGCTCGAACTGGTGTCCAAATCGGAGAAAGAAAATTTCGTCCTGCAAATGGAGCCGGTGGCGAGCGCGGAAAAAAAAGAAGTCGTGTTTGAGACCTATCTGCAGCGCGGGGATGGAACCGGTTACCCGGTGGAAATAAGGGTGCATCGCACCGTGCAAAAGGGCGCCCCGGTCCATCTTGCCATTATTCAGGATATTACCCGGCGCAAAAAAACCGAAGAGCGGATGCGCTATCTGGCGTACTACGATGCCCTGACGGGGTTGCCCAACCGGCAGTTTTTCAAGGAACAGCTGGCTTTGCTGATTGATATGGTCAAACGCAGCAACAGTAAAATCGCCGTGCTGTTTATCGACCTGGACAACCTCAAGCGCGTTAACGACAGTCTCGGTCATTCGGTGGGCGATCTGTTGCTCAAGCAGGTGGCCGAGCGGCTTAAAAACTGCATTCGCCAAAGTGATGTGGTGGGCAAGATGAGCCGCATGAGTTCCCAGTCCATGATCTCCCGCCTGGGTGGTGACGAGTTCACGCTGGTGCTCAATCATGTCGAGGATCGCAAGGCGGTTGACGGTGTGGTGAAACGCATTCAGCAGGATATCGCTGCGCCGCTGCATTTGGGTGGCCACGAAGTCGTGCTCACGGCGAGCATCGGTGTCGCGTTTATTCCGGACGATGGCGGCGATGTGGAGACGGTGTTGAAGTGTGCCGATACAGCCATGTACAACGCCAAGAAAGCGGGACGCAACAGTTTCAAAAATTATGATACATCCATGGAGAAACGCAGCCTGGTGCGCCTCAACCTGGAGAACGAACTGCGCCGTACCCTGGATAACAACGAATTGCTGGTGCATTACCAACCGCAGATCAATATCGAAACCGGCAAAGTCATTGGCGCCGAGGCATTGGTGCGTTGGCAGCATCCCACCGAGGGACTGATACCTCCAGATACGTTTATTTCCATCGCAGAAGAGGCTGGTTTAATTTATCAGCTGGGCTCCCAGGTGCTGGATAAGGCCTGCGGGCAAATAAAAACCTGGGGGAAGGAGGGAATTGAGCTGCAGCATGTGGCGGTGAATATTTCCAGCGTCCAGTTTCAGCACCAGGATTTGTTCGGCAGCATCATGGATATTATTTCCCGCAATGGCATATCACCGCGCAAGATCGAGCTTGAGGTGACCGAGAGCGCGATGATGGACGATGGTGAAAAGACGGTACAAACGTTGCGGTTGTTGCGTTCTATGAATGTCAAAATCTCGGTGGATGATTTCGGCACCGGTTACTCTTCGTTGAGTTACCTGAAGCGGTTTCCCCTGAACAATTTAAAAATTGATAAAGCGTTTATCTCCGACGTGGGCGGGGGACGTAGTGGCGAAGGCATTGTGTCGGCGATTATCGCCATGGCCCGCTGTCTTAACCTCGGGATTGTGGCCGAGGGGGTGGAAACCGCCGAACAATTATCCTTCCTGAAAAAAATGGGGGTGAAAATTGTCCAGGGGTATATGCTGAGCAAACCCCTGACGCCGGATCAGTTTGCCAAATTTGCGCAACGCAACCGCATCGGCTAGATACCGCACTGGTAGCAATACGGTCGGCGTTGAATGTTGGGTCCATGACCCGGTCGCCACAACACGGCATAATGTCCGTCCTGGACATCACGGCAAGACTGGACGTTGCGACCTATGGAAGCCCTTTTCGTGTATCTGCTGGTCGGCGCCCTGGCGGGCCTGGTTGGCGGCCTGTTCGGTCTCGGTGGCGGCGCCGTTATCGTTCCCATTCTGATCTACAGCTTTGCTGCTTCGGGCTACAGTCCTGAGGTTCTCACTCACCTCGCGTTGGGAACTTCATTGGCCACTATCATTATTACGTCCGCCAGCGCGGTGGTGGCGCACCACCGCAAGCGCGCGGTGCTGTGGTCCCTGATGTGGTCCATGGTGCCGGGTATCTGTCTGGGAGCCGCCCTTGGCGGTCTGGTTGCGGCTACTCTGAGCGGCCCGCTTTTGCAACTGTGTTTTGGCGCAT
>JBFJMM010000232.1:0-3252 GCA_041633885.1 Porticoccaceae bacterium | reverse complement strand
TGTGCAACGGGGCCACTACCCTGATGTTCGAAGGTGTACCCACCTATCCCGACGCGGCGCGCTTTTGGCAGGTGGTGGACAAGCATCAGGTGAACCAGTTCTACACCGCGCCCACGGCGCTCAGGGCGTTGATGGGCGCCGGTGACAATTTCGTGCAGGGCACCTCGCGGGCGTCGCTGAAATTGCTGGGCACCGTGGGCGAGCCGATTAATCCCGAGGCCTGGGAGTGGTACGACCGGGTGGTAGGGGAATCGCGCTGCCCCATAGTCGACACCTGGTGGCAAACCGAGACGGGCGGTCACATGCTGACGCCGTTGCCGGGCGCGACGGACCTCAAGCCGGGTTCCGCCACATTGCCGTTTTTCGGTGTACAGCCGGCGTTGCTTGACGGCGACGGCCGGGAAATCGACGGTCCCGGTGCCGGCAATCTGGTGATCAAGGCCTCCTGGCCCGGTCAGATCCGCACCATTTACGGTGACCACCAGCGCCTGATCGACACCTACTTCTCCACCTATCCCGGGTATTATTTTACCGGTGACGGCGCGCGGCGTGATGGGGACGGTTACTACTGGATAACCGGTCGGGTGGACGATGTGCTTAACGTATCCGGTCACCGCATGGGAACAGCGGAAGTAGAAAGTGCGCTGGTACTGCATAAAAGCGTCGCCGAAGCGGCGGTGGTAGGTTATCCCCATGCCATCAAGGGCCAGGGTATTTACGCTTATGTGACGCTGATGAGTGGCGCTCAGCCTTCTGACGCGCTACGTGGCGAGCTGGTGGCGATGTGTGTCAAGGAAATCGGCGCCATCGCCAAACCGGATCTGATTCAGTGGGCGCCGGGATTACCGAAAACCCGCTCCGGAAAAATAATGCGACGTATTTTACGCAAGGTTGCGGCCAACGAACTGGATAATCTGGGGGATACCTCGACGCTGGCGGATCCCGCGGTGGTGGACGAATTGATTGGAAACCGGTTAAACCGCTAAACATTGAATCCACGCGGGTAAATACAGTGCAGGAATTATCCGAGCAGCAACAAGACACAACATTGCGCGGTAAAGTTGCGCTGGTCACCGGCGCCAGCAAAGGTATCGGCGCGGGTGTCGCTGTCGCATTGGCGCGACGTGGTTGTCAGGTGGTGCTTACCGCCCGCGACCACGCCGCCCTGCAGGCCGTGGTTGCCGGGATTAGCAAGTCGGGTGGCGCGGCGCACGCGATCAGTGGTGATGTCACCAGTGAAGTCGACGTGGAACAACTGTTTGCGCAGGTGGTCGAGCGCTTTGGTCGTCTGGATATTTTGGTAAACAATGCGGGTATGGCCATTTCCGGTCGTATCGACGAGCTGAGTCTGGCGGATTGGCTACAGGTACAGGCGGTCAATGTCACCGGCGTGTTTCTCTGTTCGCGGGCGGCGGCGCGCATCATGAAACCGCAAAAATCCGGAAAAATAATCAACATTGGCAGTATTTCCGGGCAAATGCCGCGCCCGAAAAACGTCCCCTACACCACCTCAAAATTTGCCGTGAGCGGTATGACCAAAGCCCTGGCGCTGGAGTTGCGGCCATTCAATATCGCGGTGAGCTGCGTACATCCGGGTAATGTGATGACCGATATCTGGCAGGCCAGTCCCGACGTACCGGAGCGGGAGGGGGTGATGAGCGTCGCGGATGTGGCGGAGGTGGTGGCCACCATCGCCGCTCTTCCGGCCACGGTCAATATGTTTGAAACCGTTATTTTACCGGTGTCGCAGCCCTATCTGGGGCGCGGGTAGCGGAGTACTTTATGGCCGCCGTATCATTCGATTCCCTGCTGGCGGTGGCGATCCGCAACAAGGGCAGCGCCGCCGCGGTCAGGGCATTGCTGCCCCAGGTCAAAACGCCGCGCCAGCTGCGTGCCACGGGCGACGACCGCTACCTGGCGGAGATGGCGCGGAGCGTCTTTCGCGCCGGTTTTTCCTGGAAGGTGGTGGACAAAAAGTGGCCGGGATTTGAGCAGGCATTTGCCGGGTTTGCTCCGCTGGGGGTGGCCCATTACTCCGACGAAAGGCTCAGCGAACTCCTCGGCAACAGCGCTATTATCCGCCACCTGAAAAAAATAACCGCGGTGCGGGATAACGCTGCCTATCTACTCGATGTGGCACGTCACCACGGCAGCTTTGGGGAATTTGTCGCGGCCTGGCCGGAGTCGGATATCGTGTCCCTGTGGCTGGAGCTAAAGAAAAAAGGCAGTCGTCTGGGGGGTAACACCGGGCCGATGTTCCTGCGCATGGTGGGCAAGGATACCTTTATTCTCAGTGCCGATGTGACGGCGGCGCTGATTAATCATCGGTTTATGGACAGCATCAGTCCCCAGTCGCGGCGGGATTTGACGGCGGTGCAACAGGTGTTTAACGATCTGCAGCAGCAGTCGGGGTATCCGCTTTCTCATATCAGTCGCGTGCTCGCTCTCACCGTAACCTGAAACAGGGCTGGTGAGGGGCGCTCGCAACCCGTGTGTCGATTTGTTGATGCCCCTAAACCCATAAAAAACCACGCTAGCAGCGGGGTTTTTTATGGGCGGCCGAGCACTCAGGCGGCGTGTATGCCGCGCTTCAGATAGCGATCCCGGGACGCCAGTATTTCTGCGCGGGCATCTTCCGCCGAGCCCCAGCCGTCAATTTTTACCCACTTGCCTTCTTCCAGGTCCTTGTAATTTTCGAAGTAGTGCTCGGTCTGCCGTTTTAGCAGGTCGGGCAAATCCGATACCTCCTGGACATGGTCGTACATGGGCGTCAGCTTGGAATGGGGTACGGCAATCAGCTTGGCATCCTGGCCGGCCTCATCGGTCATGCGCAACACCCCGACTGGTCGACTGCGAATGACGGATCCAGGCATGACTGGATAGGGGGACACCACCAGCACATCCAGGGCGTCGCCGTCCTCGGACAGCGTGCCGGGAATAAAACCATAGTTGGCCGGGTAGAACATCGGCGTGGCGACAAAGCGATCCACGAACAGTGCGTCGCAGTCCTTGTCGACTTCGTATTTTATGGGGTCGTGGTTGGCAGGAATTTCAATGATGACGTTGATGTCGCCGGGCAAATCATCGCCCGCGGGAATCTTGCTGTAACTCATGGTTGTCCTTGATGGGAATGTGAAATGGGGGTGTCCAACAGGGCCGCGATTATAGCGATGCTGCCGCGACTTGGCCAACGCAGTGGCGTTATAGGGATATATCGAATCTGCAGGTGCGGTTTTATGCTGAGCGGTTGCA
>JBFJMM010000231.1:0-3267 GCA_041633885.1 Porticoccaceae bacterium | reverse complement strand
GTATAGCGGCTCTATTCGAAACTGGAAAATATCTTTTCGGTGACCGTCGGGAGATGCAATATGCCCGGCTCGGTGAGGAAAATGCCATGCCCTTGGCGGCCCACCCAGCCTAGCTGGACAAGGTGGTCGACAACGGGCGCAGCCGCCGGGGGCAGGTCGGCTGCGCGGTGCTGACAAATCAGCGTCTGCAAGATGGTGGCGAGGGGATAACAGGTGCCGGGTAAGGTCAGGCGGGTAGTTACCGGTAACCGCTGGTTGCGGATCGCCCGACAGTATTCTGAGACGGGGGCAACGGTGAGTTGGTAATCTTCCTGTTCCTTGCCCAGAGCGGCGAGCCCGAGCCCGATCCAGTGTTTGACCTGGCCTGAGCGCAATCCCCAGGGGGTGTACTGCACCGGGTGCGAGGTCGATGGCGTGTGCGGCACCTGGGGCGGCACAAAGATATGGTTGCCGAACACGCGCCAGTTGCGCGAACTGAGGGCGCGAAATAAATGTAAAAAATTATCACTTGCCCGTTGTACTCTGGCGCTGGCCATAAGCTTGCCATTGCCGGGGTACGACAGCTCAAGTCGCTCACATCCTGATGCGGCGATCAGATTGACTAAACGGGTCAGGAATCTGGGGTCGGTTTGGTCGCCAAACAGCAACTGGATAGCGAACGCAAGGTTGTCAAATTCAGTGAATGCGCCCATGGCGGCTTCGATGCGGGCCAGGCTGCGATCGGCGCTGGCGACTGTCGCGTCGATGCTTAATGTAAGGCGGCTGTAGCCGAGTCCGACCAGTAGCGCGATTCTGTCGCGGGAGAAGTCAGCGAGGCTGATGGTAGCGCCGCGCGCGCTCCGGTTCTGGTGAGCAAAGGTAATTTTATTTCCCAGACGAAAGGTCAATTCGGTAATGGCGTCGGCGGAAAACTGGCGTAGCGGCGCACCCACCAGATGCAATTCCGTTACCGGACGGGGGGGCTCAAGCCGGGCGTAACGCAGGGCGAGTTCTTCCCATATCAGCCTCTGGTAATTAGGGATTGGAGTCCGAGGACAATAAACATTGATGCCCGTTGGGGTGATGTCCGCAATGGTCCCCGGTGTTGCTGGTTTGTCCACCTGTTCGCGGTAGTGGGACAACAGGGTAACGTTGAAATCCGTGGGTAGCGGCGGCAGGCAGGGCGTGGTTGAACCTCTGCTATTGTGGATTCGATCGTGGCCCGTCATCACCTTGTGCACGGCTGGGTGCGAACACCTCGTCTGTGACACGGGAGGTCCGTGTCAGTACGCTGGTTACTGTAGGTGTAACTGATGGCCGGGCAAATGATATGTGTCAACCGCGTAGCAGGTTAAAAAGGCCTACAATGGATCGACCAGCGCGCTACACATGCATTAAATCAGAGGGGTGGGTTATGGAGACCATTTTAGCCGTGATAACGGACTGGGACGATGGGCCCGCGGTCGCGGGTCGCGCACAGTTTCTTGCCGCCAAACTGCATGCTCAGGTGGAACTTTTTCGGCCGGTACACGCCCGCCTCGGGGAGCTTAACAAATACATCGGCTTCGATAATTTTGACGCGCTGCGGGACGAGATTATGGTGGCGGAAAACAAACGTCTCCATGCGCTGAATGCGGACTACAAAGCACGCACCCGCAGTCAGTGGTGCGACCGGGTACACAGCGCCATTGTGTCCGAGGCGGAGCGTACCTCGGCAGGGCTCGTCATTATGATGGCCAGCCATCACAGTTTGCTCGCCACGCTTGCCCACACGCCCGATGACTGGCATTTGCTGCGCGATGCGCCCTGTCCGGTGTGGATGATGACCAGAGAGGCGCGCCACCTGGATAGCGTGGTCGCGGCGGTGGATTGCCTCGACGAAAGCGCGCAACAGCAGAAACTGTCCGCGCGAGTCATCGATCAGGCGCGGGCGATGGCAACGGCTCACCAGCTGCCACTGACGGTGGTTGTGGTGGTCCCCGATCCGGCGCTGATCTATGCCAGCATGGTCAATGTGCCGGTGACGGTCGATTATCTAACCGAGCTGGAACAACAAGCTGACGGCAAACTGCGGGCATTGCTGGCCCATCTGGGCGTCGCCGCCGATAGGGTACTGGTCAAATCGGGGCGGGTGGAAGATGTGCTGGTTAATCTTGCCGGTCAGGGATTGCTGGTTATCGGCAGTCGCGCCAACAAAGGGGTCAAGGGCCTGCTGCTGGGCAACAGCGCGGAGCGCATACTGAATCACATGCAATCAGATATGCTGGTGGTTAACTAGTCTGCGCTGAAAGACAGGGGTTGGTCTTTGTGCCACACCTGGTCGAGGCGTTGTTTGCGTCCGCAATTCCAGCTGTAAAAAGCATAACGCCTGGGGTTTTTCCGATAGTAATCCTGGTGATAATCTTCGGCCTTGTAGAAGGTTGAGGCGGGCTCGATTTCCGTCTTGATTGATCCGGCTGGAAACCTGTCCTGTTGCAGTGCGGCCACGCTCGCCAGGGCCAGCTGTTTCTGCCCTTCGTTGCCGTAGAAAATGGCGCTTCGGTACTGACTGCCTCGATCACAAAACTGACCGCCGCCGTCCATGGGGTCGACGTTTTTCCAGAACGTGACAAGTAGCTGCTGGTAGCTGATCCGGGTGGCGTCGTAAGACACCAGTATGGCTTCGGCGTGCCCCGTTGTTCCTTCGGATACCTCCTCGTACGAAGGTGCAACCACGCTGCCACCGGTATAGCCCACAGTGGTTTTCAACACACCCTTGAGTGCGTCGAACGGTGGCTGCATACACCAGAAACAACCGCCGGCAAATACCGCTTCCTCAGCGGATGGCGGGGCAGCAATGCTGTGATTGCATAGCACAAATAATAAAGTCAGTAACGGCGCTAACAGTTTATTTTTCATGGATACAGAAAAGTCCGTAGATAATGGTAAGTCAGAGATTGGACTGCCTGGGAGCGCAAGGGTTCAGTGCGGGAAATTTTCCGGCACGAATGGTGTTCCCTGTGGTGATTGCCCTCACGAAGTGGGCCACACAGTACCAATTAGTCATCATTTTGAAACCCAGTTCGGTTACACTTCTGAGTCTGATTTTTCGTTGTAGAAGCGGGCCAGTCGCGGCCTGAAACAGTTCAGGGTTGAATATGTTGCCACAGTTAACGGTCGCCGATATCTCCGCAGTCACCATGTTCCTGTCGGTATGGGCGGCGTATACCCGCTTCGCCAAGGTCAAGGCCCGCAGCCAACGCACCTTGTCGAGTGTGATGCGCCACCACCGCGTGCAGTGGATGGTGC
>JBFJMM010000230.1:0-3312 GCA_041633885.1 Porticoccaceae bacterium | reverse complement strand
TAGTGCCGTTGAAAGGTTGGCCAGGTCAGGCTTTCCGGTTGGCTGGCCAGATGGTGCCACCCCGTTTTTTTGCCGGCGTGGTACACCGCGGGGTGGGTCCATTGCTGCGCGGCCTTGGGGCTCGGTGCGTTGCTGGCTTCCACATAGGCGTCGCGCACTTCTGGCAGACCGTAGTGGGTGCCACAACTCAGGCAGGCGCTGAGCATTTTGTGTAAGGTCGGCAGATAGTCGGAATTTTCAATAACGATTTTGGCGCCGTCGAGAATTTGCTCGGGGGTAAATGCTTTCAGGGATTCCAGCCACAGGCGCTTGGCCTGATTCAACAGCTGAGTATCCCCAAAGGCGCTGTAAAACTGGTTGTGGTAGTTGATGCGGAACAACGCAAAAACCTGGTTGATCGTGTCAACCAGTGCTTGATCGAAAGGCTGGGGGTCAGTTGGCCCAGCTGCGGTCGCTAAGTTCTTCTGCGATGTCACGATGTCGTGTACTACGTCCTGGATTGGATCTTTGCTGTGTGCCATGGTTACTCACTGTTGAACCGTAGTCGCGATGATAAGCCCATTGCCGTTTGGCGTATTGTAGAAACTTGGTATTCCAGGCGTTGGATGCATGCCCCGTGTCGCGCCAGTACAGAATAAATTCCGGTACGATTTTTTCCGCGAACGGCCGTTCGATGTTGGCCAGTGCCAATACCTCGTAGACGGTGTGCGCGGGTTGCCAGTCGGGATCAATCGGGCGCGGTTCGCTGTCGTGCTCAATGGTCGTGGAATAACGCGCCCACTGCCGTTTTACGTGCTGAATAAACTGGGTGTTCCAGGTGCTGGAAACGGAGCCCCGCTCCTGCCAGTAAAGGATAAATTCAGGAATGGCGTCTTCCACAAAATTGCGATTGATGCCGGCCTGCTGGGTCAGAATGTGCATGGCATCGGCGGAGGGACGCCAATCCGGCGCGATACCGGTTTCCTGCTCCTTGCGGGCCGCCTCGGTTTCCTGCTCGCGCCACAGGCGCAGCACATGCTTGATAAATCGCGATCCCCAACTGTAGCGGGGTTCCTGGCGCTCGTTCCAGTAGGTCACAAATTCGGGAACCTGCCGCAGGGCGAACTCCCGCGGAATGTTATATAGCGCCAGTTGGCTGAGCACGTCTTTTTCCGGTTGCCAGCTGGTGGCAATGGTGTTGGCGCTGCGCGGCCGCGGCGCGGGTGTGGCAGCGACCGGCGCGGCTGCGGGCGGCGTGGTGTCATTAAACGCAAAGCGCAGGCTGTCCCCGAGATGGAGTGGTGGCGAGCCGATCAGCAGCACCCCCTGATCCCGCAGATCGCTGGTAATGCGCTGAATATCCGCGACGCCCCAGAATGGCAGCAACCGCAGCAGCTGCGCCACCCCGATATCCAGCCACACAAAACCGTTGCGCTGCTCGGGCTGGCCATGCAGCTGTGCATCGTGCAACGTTTGCAGCAGGATCGCCTGCTCCAAACCAAGGGTCGCGGCCAGTTGCGGAGAGAAAACCAGGGGCTTTTCGAAGATCAGTGGCATAGCCGGACTCTAGCAGATATCGGCGGGCGTGCTAAGAGCAGCATTGCAGTTTGTGGTGACCACGGGCTCGCGGTAGGATGCGCCTGAGCTGTTAACCAGAGCAGAAATTACTTGGTCAAAAAGAAAGCTAATGCTTATGTTTGCAACGACTGCGGTGCCGATTACAGCAAGTGGCAGGGGCAGTGCGCCGAGTGCGGTGCCTGGAACACATTAACTGAGCTGCGGCTCGGATCCGGGGTGAGCAGGGCCGCGGCACAGGGCGGTTTTTCCGGTACGGCGGATGGCAACATCAATACCCTGGCGGATATCGAAGTGGACGAGCTGCCGCGCCTCGCGACCGGGGCCAGTGAGTTCGACCTGGTGCTGGGAGGCGGTCTGGTGGCTGGTTCCTGCGTGTTGATCGGCGGTAATCCCGGTGCCGGTAAAAGTACATTGTTACTGCAGATCATGTGTTACCTCGCGGCGCGCCACGCGGCGCTGTACGTAACCGGTGAGGAATCCCCCCAGCAAATCGCCATGCGCGCCCGGCGTCTCGGTCTGCCGGTGGACAAGTTACAGATCATGGCGGAAACCAGCACCGAGGTGGTGTGTGCGACGGCGGCAAAATACGCGCCGAAAATTCTGGTGGTGGACTCGATACAGGTGATGCACTGCGACGATATCGCGTCGGCGCCAGGGAGTGTTTCCCAGGTGCGGGAGAGCGCGGCCCTGCTGGTGCGCCACGCCAAACGCAGTGGTTCTATCCTGCTGCTGGTGGGCCACGTCACCAAGGAGGGGTCGCTGGCGGGCCCCAAGGTGCTGGAGCATATGATCGACTGCTCGCTGATGCTGGAGGGCTCCCACGACAATCGTTTCCGTACCCTGCGCAGTCACAAAAACCGTTTCGGGGCGGTGAACGAACTGGGCGTCTTTGCCATGACCGAGCGTGGGCTCAAGGACGTGGCCAATCCCTCGGCGATCTTTCTGCAACGCAGCGACGAGATTGCCTCCGGCAGTGTGGTGATGGTGGTCTGGGAAGGTACCCGGCCGCTGCTGGTGGAGTTACAGGCGCTGGTGGACGACAGTCACCTGGGCAATCCGCGACGGGTTGCCGTGGGGCTGGAGCACAATCGCCTGGCGATGTTGCTGGCGGTGCTGCACCGCCACGGTGGGGTGATGGTTGGCGACCAGGATGTGTTTGTCAACGTCGTCGGTGGCGTCAAGGTGCTGGAGCCGAGTGCGGATCTGGCGCTGATTTTATCCATTGTCTCCAGTTTTCGCGATCGCCCTTTGCCCCGCGATCTGGTGGTGTTTGGCGAGGTTGGGCTGGCAGGGGAGATTCGCCCGGTGCCGAGCGGTCAGGAACGCCTGCGGGAGGCCGCCAAGCACGGCTTTACCCGCGCCATTATCCCGGCCGGAAATGCGCCACAGAAAAAAATTCCGGGCATGGAGGTGGTGCCGGTGCGCAAAATTACCGAAGCGCTGGAAGCCCTGTACTAGGGCCTGTTCACACTAATTGCATGACACCCGCTGGCAATTATTTTTACGTCGAGCCAGGCGGAGGAAGCGCAGTTTGGCCGCGCCAAATAAGCGACCGAGAGTCTGCCCCGCGAGCGCAGCGAGTGCTTTGGGTACAACAACGCTGGGGCAAAAATGGCGCCAGCTCTTCGGGTTGCGGCCGAAAACCCACCACTCTTCGTTACTCGTCGTTCATTTGGCATCACCAAACATCTCTCCTCGTGCCTCGATTGGTGGATTTTTAGCCATAACAGGTGCAATCCAATTAGTGTGAACAGG
>JBFJMM010000229.1:0-3349 GCA_041633885.1 Porticoccaceae bacterium | reverse complement strand
CGATCAGCCCACCTTCGTCGGCAAAAAAAGAACTCACGGCGGCGACGATGCCGACGCTGTCCGGGCAAGAAAGAATTAAACGGTAATTGTGTTCGGCCATGATTGCTCCCTGGTGGGCCAATTGTGCCTTATTTACGCCTTGTTGGGGTAGTCGCAACGGGATGGATGGCCAAATCAAACGGACGGGGATCGTTGTACGGCGATGATTTTTATGGCCTGCTAACGGTGTGGGAACGATGAGTGGGTGGGAGGGTGCGTTATGCGGATACTGATGCTGGTGATGGCGCTGCTGCTGAGTGTCGGCCAGTCCCTGAATGCCGCGGAGGTGCACCGCTGGGTGGATGCGGATGGCAATGTGCATTTTAGCGACCAGGTGCCGGAACAGGTGGCGCCGGAAAAAGTTCAGACGCAGGTGATCGATAACCGGATCAACACGTTTAACGGCATCGAAGTGACCGCCAGCGATTTTCTCAGCGCCCGCGAGCAGGCGCGAATCGACCGGGCCAAAGGGAGAGGCAAGAGTGTCGTTATGTACAGCGCCGTCTGGTGCGGTGTGTGTAAAAAGGCGCGGCGTTATTTTGTCGCTAACGACATTCCGTTTAGCGAATTTGATGTTGAAACGTCACAACGGGGTCGAGAGGATTTCGAGCGTCTGGGTGGTCGCGGTGTGCCAATTATTCTGATCGACGATACCCGTATGAATGGCTTCAATGCGGCGCGCTTTGCACAGCTTTATCGAAACGAGTAATCGATAAATTTTAAAACGGCTGTTTCCCGTGGCGCGGCACTGAATGTCTGGCGGGCCCGGCGTTAACATGGAGTTGCCGTTTAGTCATCGAAACCCATAAAAGTTGCAAAATCATCCACCTCGCCGCGGCCGCTTTTTACCTGGTTAGCGGGGTGACTCGGGTCCATGTGGCCGAGGGCCATACCTGAATAGATAATATAGTCGTAGGGAATCTCCAGCACTTCGTGGACGGTGCGATTGACATTCTGCCAGAAGCCCTGGGCGCAGGTGTGCAGGCCAAATTCCCGCGCCAGTAAAATCACATTGCCCATAAATATGCCGAGATCGTTAAGCTGTCCCGGCCACAGGGTTTTGTGAATGGTAAACATCAGGCCCACCGGCGCGTCAAAAAAATAAAAATTTCTGAGCATTTGTTCAGCGCGGGCAGCCTTGTCGCGCCGGTCGATACCCAGCGCCGAATAGAGCGCCTTGCCCACGTCAAATCTGCGGGTTTTGTAGGGTTGCACCCACTTGACCGGATATCCCAGATACTCCCGCGGTTGCTCGCCGTCGGGATTGGCGGTGAACGAAGCGATGGCGCGCTCCACCAGTTCCTGGCGCTTTTTGCCGGTAATAACATGAACGTGCCAGGGCTGGATATTGCCTCCGGAAGGCGCCAGCCGCGCGAGATCGAGTATCTCCCTGACGGTCTCAAGGGGTATGGCCGTATCGAGAAATGCGCGGCAGGAAATACGGCTTTCTATGGCCTCGGTGACATTCACGGTAATTGCTCGGTTGTTCAGTGGGTGGCCGTTTTGACGGATGGTTATGCGCAGGATTAATCACTGCGCCGAATGGTTTGTACACCGTCGCTACCGGCAAGCAGCAACAGGTCGGCCGGGCGCAGCGCGAACAGGCCGCAGGTGACGATACCGGTGATATTGTTCAGCTTTTCTTCAAGGACGCGGGGAGCGCCGATGGGATACAGGTTGTGTACATCGAGAATCACGTTGCCGTTGTCCGTTACCACGCCCTCCCGGTACACCGGTCCGCCGCCCATCTTCAGCAGCTCCCGGGCCACGTAACTGCGGGCCATGGGAATCACTTCAACCGGGACCGCAAACGCGCCGAGGTGGTCCACCCATTTGCTGTTGTCGGCAATGCATACAAATTCTCGTGCGACGGCCGCCACGATTTTTTCCTGGGTCAGGGCGGCGCCACCGCCCTTAATCATCTCCAGCCTGGGGTCGATTTCATCGGCCCCGTCAACGTAAATTTCAACGCCGTCGACCGTATTCAAGTCGTAGACTGGAATGTTGTGATCGCGCAAGCGCTGTGCCGACGCTGTCGATGTGGTCACGGTGCCGGCGATACGGCCTTTTTTTTCCGCGAGCAGATCGATGAAATAGTTCACGGTGGAACCGGTTCCGATGCCGACAATGCTGTCAAAACCGGTTTTCGCCAACACGTGGTCGAGAGCGGCGCGAGCTGCCGCCTGTTTGCATTGTTCCTGGGTCATCGCAGGCTCCCATGGTCAGGGGGCAATTATACGAAAGCTGCGGCGCATCACCAGTTTTGTTCGTTGCGCTGGCGTTATGGTGGGCGACTATTTACCATAACCCCATTCGCAACCATGGCTTGGGGTGCTGCGCGCTGGCCGGAACCATCTGCCGCCCTGCCCGCGATTTCCATGGTCACAGGCAATTTGGTTTGATAAGGATACCGGGGAACATGCCCAAAAGTTACGTGAAACGGATTCTCGACGCGCGCATCTACGACCTCGCCGTGGAAACGCCCATTGATGATGCCCCGCTGTTGTCCCGGCGTCTGAATAACGAGGTGTTGCTCAAGCGCGAAGACCTGCAGCCGGTGTTCTCCTTCAAGTTGCGCGGGGCCTACAACAAATTGCTCAGTCTCAGCGACGAGGAGCGCCGCCGGGGCGTGGTGGCGGCTTCCGCGGGCAATCACGCCCAGGGACTGGCGCTGGCTGCGGGTAAAATGGGCATCAAGGCGACCATCGTGATGCCGCGTATCACGCAACAGATAAAAATCGACGCGGTGCGCGCCCGCGGCGCCAAGGTGGTGCTGCACGGCGATACCTATGACGCCGCGTCCACTTTTGCGCAGAAACTGGTGGCTGAAAAAGGCATGGTTTACGTCCACCCTTTCGACGATCCGCAAGTCATCGCCGGGCAGGGCACCATCGGCATGGAAATTTTGCGGCAGCGCCCCGGAGCGCTGGACGCCATCTTTGTGCCGGTGGGCGGGGGTGGGCTCTGCGCTGGCATTGCTGCCTACGTGAAGTACGTACGGCCGGAGGTCAAAGTCTACGCTGTCGAGTCAGAGGACGCCGCCTGCCTGGACGCGGCCATGAAGGCAGGGCGTCGGGTGCGACTTAAAGATGTGGGGCTGTTTGCGGACGGCACCGCCGTGGCGCAGATCGGCAGGGAAACTTTTCGCGTCCTGCGCCAGACTATCGATGGGGTGATTACCGCCTCCACGGATGAAATTTGCGCGGCGATCAAGGATATTTTCGACGATACCCGGTCCATCTGCGAGCCCGCCGGGGCGCTGGCCGTAGCCGGGCTGAAAAAACACGTGGAACTAACTGGCTGCAGCGGG
>JBFJMM010000228.1:0-3366 GCA_041633885.1 Porticoccaceae bacterium | reverse complement strand
TCGAGGAAAAGGGCTGGTCCACGGTGGCGGCTTTTCAAACTCGCAATCCCATGCACCGCTCCCACGAGTACCTGGCCAAGATCGCGATTGAAATTTGCGATGGGGTAATGGTTCACTCGTTGCTGGGAAAACTCAAGCCCGGAGATATTCCCGCCGACGTGCGTCAGCAGGCCATCAGCGTCTTGCTGGACAAATATTTTGTGAAGAATACCGTGGTGCAGTCAGGCTACCCCCTGGATATGCGTTATGCCGGCCCCCGGGAAGCGCTGTTGCATGCGTTGTTTCGCCAGAACTACGGCTGTTCCCATTTGATTGTCGGGCGCGATCACGCGGGGGTTGGGGATTATTACGGGCCGTTCGACGCCCACCATATTTTTGATGAAATTCCGTCCACTGCGTTGCAGACGCAACCGCTCAAGATCGACTGGACCTTCTGGTGTAACGAGTGCGCCAGCATGGCATCGATGCGCACCTGTCCCCATTCGGCTCAGGACCGGGTGCTGGTATCCGGCACGAAGCTGCGCCAGGCGTTGTCGGCAGGCGAAGCGGTGGAGGATAATTTTTCGCGGCCGGAAGTGCTCGACGTGTTGCAGGCCTATTATCGGAGTGTCGAGGCCTGACCTGACGCCGCTCGACACAGGCTCGATAAACTATTTCGACACCGTTGTATTCGCAATAAGGGTGCTGCCGGACGGTCCGCGTGACGTTGTTCGATGAGATTGTACAACCAGTTTGTTGCGCGCCGAGTGGATGGCGCGCTGCTGGCGTGACAGCGACGAGTGTGTCGCTTCGCGCGGGGCTCAGCCGACCCGCAGGGTGGGATCCGATTCAGAATCGTCGTCAAGGTCGTCGCTGTCAAATTCGCTGGGCGCGGCGTATTTGTCGGAGGTGGTCTTCACGGCGCGCAGTGGCATTCTGTCTTGCGGTTCGTCGTGATCATCGCGCAGCCCATAATCTTCCCGCAAGACACCGCTGGTGGGGGCGTAATCCTTGGGTGCGGCCGTGCTGGAAGACAGGTTCTGGCGGATTTGTGGTAGCAGGCGCCCGCTGCCCGCATCGAGTAATTTGCGGCTGACATCCGGATTCGCCAGGTTCATGGCGCTCATGGCGAGGTGTTCGTGTACGCTGCGATAGCTCTCGGTAAGATTGCCGATTAATTCGGAGGTTTTTACGAAATGTGTGGTCACCTCCTGCTGATAGGCTTTGAGTTCCGCTTCTTTGGCCCGCAGCGACGCCTCCAGTTCGCGCCGCTTCTTGCCGGTGGGCGAAGCGGACTGAGCGAGAAGGTATCCGGCACAGGCGCCAACGACCAGGCAAATCAGGCCAACCCAAAAAATGGTGGTGGTCACGGTGATGACTCCTCAATGCTGCTCAATCCAGCGGGAATTCTAGCCGGAAACCATCCAGTCGTCGAATCGGATTTGCGCTGTTGCCGGGGCCTGTTTTAATAGCGGGGTTGGTTCTCGTTCCGTGAGTTGCCAGCGGTGGGGAGCATATCGCGTCGCCAGCTCAAGCACGGTTGCGAGTTGGGAATACAATCGGGTGGAGGTTGGTTTGGCCAAAGTCAGCAGAGAACTTATTCCGGGCCCAGCGGGTGCGCTGGAGCTGTTGCTCGACGAACCGCGGGCGGCACAGGGCGCCTCCCGCTTTTGCGCGGTGATATGCCACCCGCACCCTTTATATGGTGGCACCATGGAGAATAAAGTGGTTGCCACCCTGGCGCGTACTTACCGCGATCTGGGAATCCCGGCGGTGCGGTTTAATTTTCGCGGCGTGGGCGCGAGCGCGGGGGAACACGATGCTGGTCGCGGAGAAGTCGACGATTTGCTGTCGGTAGCAAACTGGGCGGTGCAGCACTATGGCGCCGACAGGCTGCTGGTCGCGGGTTTTTCCTTCGGCGCTGCGGTGGCTGCGGCGGGGGCCGGTAAGCTAGCGCTGCACCACCTGACATTGGTGGCGCCGCCGGCGGATCGCTATGGAATGGAGGCGATACATTCTTTTCCGTGCCCGGTGTCGGTGTTGGTGGCAGAGCGGGACGACGTCGTGGATGCTGCTGCGATACGCCGCTGGGCGACGCAGTTATCGCCCCCGGCCACAGTGCTCTCTTTTCCCGAGGCCAGTCATTTTTTCCATGGTGAGCTGGTCAATTTACGTCAGCGGGTGTGCACTGAGCTGTGCAACGCGTTGCCTCTGGTTGCAAGCGATGGGGCGTGTCGGTAGAGTGTGCCGCGATCTTGACGCCGTCCCACTTTCAGTCCGCGACGACCCCCATGCCCCTTAACCCACAGCAACGCTATCAACTGGACCTGCAGCGCGACGGCTTTGTCCCGGATGCCGCGCAGGAGCAGGCGGTGGCAAAGTTGCAGATGCTGTACGAGCAGCTGTTGGCGGCGCGCCAGGGCAAAACCACGTTGTTGCAGCGGCTGTTTCGCCCCGGCATCGGGGCGCCGGTACGGGGCCTGTATTTTTGGGGTGGCGTGGGCCGCGGTAAAACCTATCTGATGGACAGCTTTTATGAAAGCCTGCCATTCCAGTCGAAAATGCGAGTGCACTTCCATCGGTTTATGCGTCGTGTACATCGGGATCTGACGCAGTTGCGGCGCAGCAAAAATCCCCTGGACAAGGTGGCGGCCGGGATTGCCGAGGAGGCGACGGTGCTGTGTTTCGACGAATTTTTTGTCTCCGATATTACCGATGCGATGATTCTGGGCACTTTGATGGAGCAGCTCTTCAAGCGCGGCGTCACCTTTGTCGCCACCTCCAACATTGAGCCGCAGAACCTCTATGCCAATGGCCTGCAACGCCAGCGATTTATGCCGGCCATCGAGTTGATTCAGCGGCATTGCGACGTGGTTAACGTCGACGCCGGAGTGGATTATCGCTTGCGTACCCTGCAGCGGGCGCCTCTGTTTCACCATCCTCTGGACGACGTAGCCGAGCAGGCGTTGAACAAGTTGTTTGAAGAATTGGTACCCAACCCGGAAGAAATCCGCAAAGGGGTGCTGTTGGAGGTGGAGGGTCGGGATATTCCCAGTCGTTTTGTGGGTGAAGATGTGGCCTGGTTCCATTTCACGGCGCTGTGCGATGGACCGCGCAGTCAGAATGACTATATCGAACTGGCGCGGGAATTTCACGCCGTCGTGGTCAGCGGCGTCGAGGTCATGGATGTGCGCAGCGATGACCGGGCGCGGCGCTTTATCAATATGATCGACGAGTTCTACGATCGCAATGTCAAACTGGCGTTGTCCTCCCAGGTGCCAGTGGAGGAACTGTACGGCGGCGGCAATCTGAGCGCAGAATTTGCGCGTACCACCAGTCGGTTGCTGGAGATGCAGTCCCGGGCCAATCTCGCCCGACCCCATCGAC
>JBFJMM010000227.1:0-3371 GCA_041633885.1 Porticoccaceae bacterium | reverse complement strand
GCGCCGGCAAAAAAGTGGGTGTGAGAGTGCGTAATAGCTCCCGACCGCGGTGCACCAGATCGCCCTGGTCGTCGGCCCGCAACCAGCACCACAGGGCGGCGGGCGTGGAGGGGATATCGAACCCGGGGCCCGATAGCACTGGGAACAGTCGCAATCCTTCTATATCCCGGCCGAGGGAGAGCGTCAGGGAGTGTCCGATAGCCACCACCAGAGCGGTGCCATCGGCAAGTTTTGCCAGCGCTTTGAGTGCCGGGCGTGGATCGGTGTTGGGCGCCAGGTCAAACCAGTGGTAGCGGGAAAAGCGCGGCACATTTGCCAGAATGCCGGCTTGCGCAGTGCCGGATAGGGTGGTTGCGTTAGCGGTTGACCGCTTTGTTCTGGTTTTTCCGCTGGTCCTGCATTTGGCCATAGCTTGCTCCAGTCATATGCGTGGGGCTGATGGCCTGGCTCGGGCATGCCAAACAGCTGATATGGTTTAAAGTGCCGTAAAAACTCCCCTGGTTCAACCGGCAATCTATCCCGCGTGCTGTCAAGCGGGTGGCCGGGAAGCGAGAGTCCAGGTTCAACTGTGCTAAAATTCCCGGCCTTTTCAAACGATTATTGGGCGTTCACCATGCACTGCCCGTTTTGCGGCGAAGATGATACCAGGGTAATCGATTCCCGTCTGGTCGCGGAGGGTGGACAGGTGCGCCGCCGCCGCGAGTGCGTGTCCTGCAAGGAGCGCTTCACGACGTATGAATTGGCGGAATTGCTGATGCCGCGGGTTATCAAGCAGGACGGTACCCGGGAGCCCTTTGACGAAAACAAGCTGCGCTCCGGTTTGCACCGCGCTCTGGAAAAAAGGCCGGTTAGCGTCGAGTCGATTGAATCGGCCATCTCCCAGATCAAGCGCCTGTTGCAGGGCACCGGCGAGCGGGAAATTGCCTCGCGGGTGATCGGCGAGCAGGTCATGGCACAACTGCGCAAGCTGGACGAGGTGGCCTACGTGCGTTTTGCCTCCGTCTACCGCAGTTTTCAGGACCTGAATGAATTTCGCGCCGAGCTGGATCGTCTCGAAAAGCAGGGCTTCCCCGGGGACGACGGGTGAACGGAAACGACCCGCAGCGCCATATGGCGCGGGCGCTGCAACTGGCCCGCAACGGTTGGTATACCGCGCGGCCCAACCCGCGGGTGGGATGTGTTATCGTGCGCGCCGAACAGGTGGTGGGCGAGGGCTGGCACAGCCGCGCCGGCGAGGCCCATGCTGAGGTTAACGCGTTATCCGCAGCGGGCGACAGGGCCCGTGGCGCGACGGTGTATGTCACCCTCGAGCCGTGCAATCACCAGGGGCGCACCGGACCCTGTTCCAGGGCTCTGATCGACGCCGGGGTGAGTCGCGTAGTGTATGGGATGAGCGACCCCAACGGCGCTGCTGGCGGGGGCCTGCAGACCCTGCGGGACGCCGGCGTCGAAGTGGTCGGCCCGCTGATGGAAGACCAGGCAGGCGCGCTCAACCCGGGGTTTATTAAACGCTGCCGGGACAAAATGCCCCGCGTAACCCTCAAGGTGGCGATCAGTCTGGATGGCCGCACTGCGATGGCCAGTGGCGAAAGTCGTTGGGTGACCGGAGCGGAAGCGCGGCGGGATGTGCAGCGCCTGCGTGCCCAGAGCGATGCGATCATTACGGGTATTGGCACGGTGCTGCAGGATAATCCGGCCCTCACCGTAAGGGCATCCGAGCTGGATATCGTCAACGCGGAAGAGGTGGCCCGCTTGCAGCCGCTGCGGGTGATCGTGGATAGTAGGTTACGCACCCACGCCGGGCTGCGTATTCTCGAACCGCCGGGATCCGTTCTGGTGGCCACCGCCGTGGCGGCGTTGACGCCTCTCGGTGGAGATAACGTGGAGCTGTGTGCACTGCCCGACGGCGGGGGTAAAGTAGACCTGCGTCGGTTGCTGGCGTTGCTGGCGGCTCGCGCGTGCAATGATGTTTTAGTCGAGGCCGGTGCCAAACTGAGCGGAGAGTTTTTGCGCGCCGGGCTGGTGGATCAGATCGTCGTGTATATGGCGCCGAAATTGTTGGGGAGTAGCGCCCTGCCCATGGCGCAGCTGCCTTTTACCGCGCTGGAGGAGAATATTCCGTTGACTATTACCGATGTGCGCGCCGTAGGTAAGGACTGGCGCATCACCGCGACCCCGGGAATTGCGTAGATGTTTACCGGCATTATCGAAAGGCTCGGGGTAGTCGTTGCGAGTGAGCGACGCGCCGGGGACCTGCGCGTACATATCGACAGCGGCGAACTCGAACTGGCGGACGTCGCACTGGGCGATAGCATCGCTGTCAACGGCGTGTGCCTGACGGTGGTGGCGTTGCCCGGCTCCGGTTTTGTAGCCGATGTGTCGGTGGAAACGTTGGCGTTGACCACTGTGGGCGAGTGGTCTGTGGGCACGGCCGTCAATCTGGAGAAAGCACTGCTGCCAACCAGTCGCCTGGGTGGGCATCTGGTGAGCGGTCATGTCGATGGCGTAGGCGAGGTGGTGTCGCGGCACGCGGACGCGCGCTCGGTGCGCTTTCGCATTCGCGCCCCGGCCCAGCTGGCGCGTTATATCGCCCACAAAGGTTCGGTCGCGGTGGACGGCACCAGTCTGACTGTCAACCGCGTCGAGGGCGCCGATTTCGAAATCAATATCGTCCCGCATACCCTGGAACACACCGTGTTCGGAAATTATCAGCCGGGGGTGCGGGTGAATCTGGAAGTGGATGTGATTGCGCGCTACCTCGAGCGCCTCCTGACCGGTGATAAGTCCGCCGCCGGTGCGACACCGTAGCGACAACGTGCGGACATTGGCATACAGATAGGTTGAAGTGATGAAGCTCAATACCGTTGAAGAACTGATCGACGATATCCGCCAGGGGAAAATGGTAATCCTGATGGATGACGAAGATCGCGAGAACGAGGGCGACCTGGTGATTGCCGCGCAGTGCGTGCGGGCCGAGCATATTAATTTTATGGCCCGATACGCCCGTGGCCTGATTTGCATGACGTTGACGGAACAGCGTTGCAAACAGCTGGCGTTGCCGCTGATGGTGACCAGCAACAACGCCAGTCACGGTACCAATTTCACCGTATCTATCGAGGCGGCGGAAGGCGTGACTACCGGTATCTCCGCGGCGGATCGTGCGCTCACCGTGCAGATGGCGGCGGCCAAAAATGCCACCCCGGACGATATTGTGCAGCCGGGGCATATCTTTCCACTGCGTGCCCAGGAAGGGGGCGTGTTGAGTCGCGCCGGGCACACCGAAGCGGGATGCGATCTGGCGCGGCTGGCGGGGTACGAGCCCGCCTCCGTGATCGTGGAAATTATGAACGACGACGGTACCATGGCGCGGC
>JBFJMM010000226.1:0-3378 GCA_041633885.1 Porticoccaceae bacterium | reverse complement strand
GTCCGTAGTTATGCACCAATTACCCACCAGCGGTAATACAAATTTTATACCTAAATTAACGAGAACTTACTCATGACAAATTCTCAAGGCACATCAACCACCAACTACGACGTGGTCATCGTCGGCGCCGGATTCGCCGGCCTGACCGCCGTGCACCGCATGCGCGAACTGGGCTTCAGCGCGCGCCTGTACGAGGCCGGCAGTGACGTGGGCGGCACCTGGTACTGGAATCGTTACCCAGGACTCAAGGTGGATATTGAAAGCGTCGAATACTCCCTGTCGTTTTCCTACGTCATCGAACAGGAGTGGACCTGGTCGGAGCGCTATCCCGCGCCCGACGAATTGTGTCGTTACGCGAATTTTGTCGCCGACCGCCTCGACCTGCGCCGGGATATTCAGCTCGATGCGCGCATCGATGTTGCCGAATTTGATGAAAGCGCGGACAACTGGGTACTGCACGCCAGCAACGGCGAAACCGTGCGCGCGCGCTTCGTGATTATGGCGACCGGCATGCTCAACCAGCCCATCAAACCCAAATTCAAGGGCCTCGATACCTTCAGGGGTCCGCAGTACCACAGCGCCCGCTGGCCCCGGGAGGGTGTCGATCTGAGCGGTCAACGGGTCGGCGTGATCGGCACCGGCTCCTCCGGCGTACAGATTATTTCCACCATCGCCAGCGAAGTAGGCCATCTGCACGTGTTCCAACGCACCCCCGGTTATTGCCTGCCCCTGCGCAATCATCCCATGCCGGAGGAATACTCTACCCGGGTGAAGGCCAATTACGCCCAGTGGCGGGCCGCCGAACGCTACAATTCCTTCGGCGGCTGGGTTGCGCTTAACTATGAGATCAGCCAGCCGGTGACCGGGTCGGCCCTGGACGCCACCCCCGCAGAGCGCCAGGCATTATTCGACGAGCGCTGGAAGAGTGGCGGGCTCAGCTTTTACAACGTCTATCCCGACGTGTACACCAACCTGGAGGCCAACGAAATACTCGCGAAATATTTGCGCGCTAAAATTCGCGAGCGCATCAAAGATCCGAAACTGGCCGAAATTCTCACACCAAAATATCCCGTGCTCACCAAACGGCTGATTGCCGACACTAACTACTACGAAGTCTACGAACAGGACAACGTCACCCTAGTGGATATCAGCCAGCACGGCATCGATGAAATCACCCCCAAAGGCGTCCGTGTAGGGGGCACCGAATACGAATTCGACGCACTCGTATTCGCCACCGGCTTCGACGCGATGACCGGTTCCCTGAAAGCCATGGATGTGCGCGGGCGCAACGGCATGACTTTCGCCGAGCACTGGGAAGACGGCGCACGCACCCATATGGGCCTGATGAGCGCGGGTTTTCCGAATCTGTTCATTATCAACGCAGCGGGCAGCCCGGCGCCGTTATTTCAGCCCATTATTCTGGGCCAGGAACAAATTGAGTGGGCGGGTCGCCTGATGCGTAAACTGGATGAACGCAAGCTTACCCGCATTGAACCGACCGCCGCGGCGGAAGACCACTGGGGCGGGCTCTGCGAGGAAGCCGTGTCCGCAACCCTCTTTCCGCTCACCGAAAGCTGGTACATCGGCAAAAATGTCCCCGGCAAATCCCGTACCGGCCTCGCTTACTTTGGTGGCATAGCGAACTATCGACAATTTTTGACAGAAGCAGAAGTGAGTGGTTACGACAAAGATTTTGTATTAAGTGCGGCGGCTAACGGCTAACAATACGAAAGATTAAATGCGTTCGAGCACCACAACCGGAATTTCCCGTGTGTCCGCGCTTTGCTGATACCCATCGAAAATAGGCGCTAACGCTTGCTGCTGCGCCCACAGGGCCGCCCGTTCCGCGCCAACTGCCGTGCGCGCTCGGGCACGAAATTTATCGGCCTTTACCTGCACATTTACCTCCGGTTGCGCCAGCAGATTCAAATACCACGCCGGGTGATGTTGCGCACCGCCTTTGGAGGCGATTACCACATAGCCGCCGCCTGTCTCGCTGTATATCAGCGGCATAATGCGCGGCTCACCACTTTTGCGACCGGTAGTTGTCAGTAACAACGTCGGCACCAGGCCGGGGCCACCTACTGCTGTCGAATCAAACATATGACCATCCGCGCCATCACTGGCCAGATATTTTTCACGATGTTCGGCTATCCAACCCGAGTGACTCGCTTCCACTATGGGATCCTGCATGGTGTGCCCCCTGTCATTCGCAGTAAATTAATCGGTAGCAATGCTGGCACGGCATCCAGCGTTTAATAGGACCACTGCAACCCCACACCGCCATGGAAAAAATCTTTCAGCGAGTCGTCCCCTGGCAGGTTCGAGTTCTGTTCCAGTGCCCAGCTGTAGGTGGCATGCGTCGTAATCAGCAGGGATGATTTAACCACATACTCGGCACCCAGTCGCACTGCCAGGTGGTTAGCGCCGTCGTGCCCGTCGGCCACATAGCCCTGGTTAACCCCATAGATGCCAGAACCCGAGAGCGTAAGCTTCTGCGATACATCGAAGGCGCGGTTTAACGCAACCTGCCAGAATGATCCGTCCGCGTCGAACGAATAATAGCTGTCCACCGCAACCACCAGGTCGAGGGGCAAACCCGACCAGCTGCCACCTATGCCAAATTCGTTGTCGTGTACGTGCTCAGACATAAATTGCAGGTGGGTATAGGCCGCATAAAATTCAAAATCGCCCACGGTTTCCGTCCACCCCAGGGTTACGCGCAGTTCGTTGTAGCGCTGGTCCGGAGACTCTCCGTACCAGACCCCGCCAGAAAAATGATTGAGACCCATCTCAACACTCGTCGCCCACAACCCATCCCCGTTGAGGGTGTCCCGACCTTCGAGAAGGTAACGGCTCTCCCACCCACTATGAATGTGTACATCCACTGACTCGTATGCATCCGTCGGCGGATGCGTGTGCCCAACATCCAGGGGCACCTGTGCCTCCGGTTCGCGGGCGTTGGCGGACACAGCGATGCACAAAATAATGTAAGCAAGTCTATACATAAGGTGATACTGCTTCTCAGGTGTCTATTTTCAGGTGTCTACGGGGACTCGGGCACATGACACACAAATGCGGTCCGTCGGGCGGACCGCATTATAACGAGAACATTGCCGGGATCGCCATGCCGGTTTGCCGCCAAGGTTGCCGGGATCTTTAAACAAAGTTGCATAACGGGAAATACAGGAGTCTTGCCCCTTGATTCTTTCGGAGTAACTTCACGTCTGTTGTAACTATTGGTTAAGCGGCTGACTCCTGCTCAACATCCCAGCCTGGGAATACCAGCACAGCAGGATGGCACCGCAACGCTCTGGCTAGCACCTTTGCCCGGTCAACGCCAAGTCGGACACGATCGTTCTCGATGGCAGAAATTGT
>JBFJMM010000225.1:0-3390 GCA_041633885.1 Porticoccaceae bacterium | reverse complement strand
TATGACCACTTCCAGATTTTCAAGTGGTGCAAGGGAATACGCAGCGAATTTAAACGGTGCGACCAACGTGGTGTTAATTAATGGCCTCGAATTGGCTGGCTATATTTATGGCTTCGGCCCGTGCATGCAGTCCGAGCAGGTGGTGGATATTAAAACAATGGACAATGAGTTTTGGAACCGCATGCAGGAGGAGTAGCAGACAAGTCAGGCAGGATTCAAAGTACCGATATAGTGGGCCACACAATTTAATGGGTAACGGGCAGGCAATCGGTTCGGCCTTATAATTTTACAAACTCATACCTCGTTGTCGGAGCACAACATGTGCGGTCGCTTTGCCAACCACGTTACTGCCATGCACGATTGGGCCGGTATTTTAAAGGCCTGGCCCGAGGGCGTTGTGGCGGGCTTTAATGTGGTGCCGAGCCAGACGATCGCGGCGTTTACCTCCGGGGGTGGGTTGGCGGCGCGCTGGGGGTTGGTGCCGCCCTGGTCGGACGGGGTGAATAATAAGTACGCCACGTTTAATGCGCGTATTGAATCGCTGGCGCAAAAACCCGCGTTTCGCTCGGCCTGGTCCCATGGCCAGCGCTGTCTGATACCGGCCCTGGGGTATTACGAGTGGAAAACCGAGGCGGGCGGCAAGCAACCGTATTTTGTACACGGGGCGGACGGTGCGCCGCTGGTGTTTGCCGGGCTGTACGAGCCAGCGCGGGGTGCGGATATTCCCGCTTCCTGCACGATTATCACCCAGCCGGCAGACCCGGGGTTAGCAGGCCTGCACGCGCGTATGCCGGTGATGTTAGCCCCGGCGCAAGCCGAGGCATGGTTTGGCGCACCCCGGGCAGAGGCGCTGGCACTGGCGATTGGGGAGCGGCCCGTGGCGGTGGCGGTGTACCCGGTGAGCCGGGCGGTCAATAACCCGCGCAACCAGGGCGCGGATTTGATTAAGCCACTGGCCGAGAACAGGCCGCCCGAGCAACGGCCGTAACGACCGGGGGGCGCCCCGGTGCAGGTGGTGCGCGCGGTTAGTGGTTTTTCCGGGTAATGTACCGGCCTTTGTCCGGCCCTACACGTCCTTGACGCGAATCATCAGCTTGCCGGTGTTGGCGCCGGTGTACAGTTTCTTTAAGGTTTGCAGGGCGTTTTCTAAGCCGTCCACCACATCCAGCCGGACTTTGAGCTTGCCTTCGGCCATCCATTGCGCGAGTGCGGCTGTGGCCTCGGGGTAGCGACTGGCATAGTCGAGTACGATGAAGCCCTGTATCTTGACCCGTTGCATCAGCAGCATGGGGTAATTGGTGGGGCCGGGTACTTCCTCGGTGGCGTTGTACTGGGAAATGAGTCCGCAGGTGGGAATGCGTCCAAACAGATTCATCTGTTTCAGGCAGGCATCGAGAATATCCCCGCCAACATTATCAAAATAAATGTCGATACCGTCGGGGCAGGTGCGTCGCAGGGCGGCCGGGACATTTTCCGATTTGTAGTTAATGGCGGCATCGAAGCCAAGGTCTGCGGTGATCCAGCGGCATTTTTCATCGCTGCCCGCCAGTCCCACCACGCGGCAGCCTTTGATTTTGGCGATTTGTCCAACAATCGATCCCACCGCACCGGCAGCGGCGGAGACAACCACTGTTTCGCCCGGTTTTGGATCGCCTATGTCCAGCAGTCCGAAGTAGGCGGTTGGCCCGACCAGCGCCAGGGCACCGAACGCTTCAATGGTTGGCAGTGGACCGGTGTCCCCGAGAAGATTCATCAGGCCCGGCGCGGCAACCTGGTAATCGGCCCAGATACCTAGTCCGCTGACAATGGCGCCCACCTGGAATGCGGGATTTTTACTGGCAACGACGGTGCCACATACCACGCCCCGCATGGGTGCGCCCAGTTCAACCGGGGGCATGTACTGGTCCATGTCGCTCATCCAGATGCGGTTGGTGGGGTCCAGGGATAGATAGTTCAGGCGAAACACAAATTCGCCGTCGGCGGGCTCTGGTATGGCTTCGGTTGCCATTTCAAGTACGTCGTCGCCAAGATCTCCGACGGGACGTTTGCGCAGGCGCCAAACTCGGTTGATGTCGGACATGGTGGTTCTCCTCGCCTGATCAGGCGTTGCCGGTTCGAGAGACCGGGTGAGTCTACCCGGAATGGGTTGTGAATTCGAATACAGGGTGCACACCCCGGCACCGGCAACGTCACCCCAACTATTGTCTGCGCGGGTGGTGCCTTATGATAGATCGCAACGGGGCTGAGGGAGTTCCGCGGCATTAACCGGCGACGACCTTCGCCTGTTTGCGGGGGGTGTCCTGATTGATGGATTTGATTGTTTCACGAAAATTATTGTTCGTCAGCAGCGTTGCAAAATCCTGTGCCGCCACCGGTTTGCTAAGCAGGTACCCCTGTATGACGCGTAGCCCGTGTTTTTTTAAAAAATTTAATTGCTCCGCCGTTTCGACACCTTCGGCAATTAACTCTAGTTCAAGGCCTTTACCCATGGCGATGATCGCGGCAACCAGGCTCTGATGATTTTTGCCCTTGTCCAGATCCACAATAAAAGTGCGGTCTATTTTTAGTCCATCCAGGGGGAATCTGCTCAAATAGGCGAGGGATGAATATCCGGTCCCGAAGTCATCAACGGAAAGACCCACCCCCAGTGTTTTGAGATCGTGGAGGACTTTTACCGACGCGCTGGCGTTACTCATAATCATGCCCTCGGTCAATTCGAGCTCGAGGGACTGGGGATCCAGCCTGGTTTCCGCCAGGGCCTGTTTGACCCGACGTATAAACGCCTGATTAAACTGCAGGCTGGACACGTTTACCGCTATTTTTGGCAAAGTGAATCCCTGCTTCTGGAATGCTTTCATTTGGCGGCAGGCTTCAAATAATACCCATTCTCCCAGATCTATAATTAGCCCCATTTCTTCCGCCAGGGGTATGAACTCCATGGGTGGGATAATGCCCAGTTCCGGGTGGCTCCATCGCACCACTGCTTCCGCGCCAACGATTGCGCCGTTTTTAATGTCTACCTGTGGTTGATAGTGCAGCACCAGCTCCTGTCGCTCAATGCCGCGGCGCAGATCGGTCTCCAGTTTCAGCCGCTCGAGACCGGTTTCCGCCATGGTGTTCACATAAAATTCATAGGTGTTCTTACCGGCGGTTTTGGCGTGATACATGGCGGTATCGGCGTGCTTCAAGAGTCCGTCTACGTCCTCCCCGTCCGCCGGATAAGTGGCGATGCCGATGCTGGGGGTAATGACCAGATCATGTTGCTGTACCGTGACCGGCTCGGCGAGCGCAGTGTGTAACCGTTCAGCAACAGCGGCCGCATCTTCGGGACTGGAAACCTTGTTCAGTACAACCGTAAATTCGTCGCCGCCGAGGCGGGATACGTCGATG
>JBFJMM010000224.1:0-3417 GCA_041633885.1 Porticoccaceae bacterium | reverse complement strand
GTGCGCCGGGAAATCGCTATGCGCTCCCCGCGCGGATAGGTATTACCAAGATCGTCCCGCACCTGAGCATAGGGGCCCTTGTACAACACCCCGTGACCGCCATCGTAAAGATGTTCCCGGGAGGGTTTGACCGCGGTCAGCGTCACGGCACGAAACTCTATGCCTTCCACCACCTGCCAGGGTGCGGCGTCCCACTTGTCGTAGGCTGTCGCGACAAACCCCGCGTCGGTGAATGCATCGAGAAAAGCCTTTTCGTGAAACGCGCCGGAGATGCAGCCGCTCCACAACTGCGGGTCGTCGCGCAGGTGTTGCGGTACTTTTTCGTCGGCCACGATATCGGAGATCGCCACGCGGCCACCAGGCTTGAGCACGCGAAATATTTCCGCGACCAGTTGTTGGCGATCCCGTTCGGCCACCAGATTAAGTACACAGTTGGAGATGACCAGGCTGACCGAACTGTCGGCGATCAGGGGCCGCTCGCGACACTGGGCATGCCGCCAGGCGTTTAGCGCATCGAGTGATGCCACGTCCGTTACCGGATTACCGCTCAGGTAATGTTCCAGCTCCTCCACATCGAGTGCCAGATCCTGGATATAGCCTTTTTTAAACTCAACCTGATCACCGCCGATTTTTTGCGCCATCTCCGCCTGGTATTTGCGCGCCAGGGCAAGCATGGCATCGGTCATATCCACGCCGATCACGCGACCCTGCTCACCCACCAGCTGCGCGGCCATATAACAGACCTTGCCGCCGCCGCTACCCAGGTCGAGCACCGTGTCGCCCTCCTGCACATAGCGCGAGGGATCGCCGCAGCCGTAATCCTTGTCGATAATTTCCTGGGGTAGTTTTTCCAGCAGACGCGGGTCGTAATCAACCGGACAGCACAGCGCCGCCTGTTTTTCCGCGGCGCCCTGAGCGTAGCGCGCACTGACCTGCAGATAAGTGTCTTCCGGTGCGTTCATAGGATTTGTTAACCTCTTTTCCAGCGGTGGAACAGGGCGACCACCCGCAATAGCCTGCGGGGGACGTGGGCGCGCTTCCAGTTGCCCGCCGCAAATTTGTTGGCCTCACTGACGGTGGGGTAACTGTGGATGGTACCCAGTATCTGATTCAAACCCAGCCCATGTTGCATGGCGGTGACGAATTCCGTCAGTAACTCCCCGGCATGATAGCCCACAATAGTGGCCCCCAGCACCGTATCCCGTCCCGGGGGAGTCAAAACTTTCACGAAACCCCGCGCCGCGTTATCGGCGATGGCGCGATCCAGATCGGCCAGGTCGTAACGTGTAACCTCGCAGGCAATACCTTGATCCCGCGCGTCGCTCTCGCTTAAACCCACCCGCGCCACTTCGGGATCGGTAAACGTTACCCAGGGAATCACCCGATAGTTCACCTTAAATTTTTTAAAGGCGCCAAACAGGGCGTTCACCGCGACGTACCAGGCCTGATGGGCCGCCGTATGGGTAAACTGATAGGGTCCCGCCACGTCGCCACAGGCATAAATGGTGGGAATCGACGTGCGCAGGTACCTGTCCACAGCGATAGTACCTGCCGGGGTGGTCGATATACCCAGCGCCTCCAGGCCCAACCCCTCGGTGTTGGCGCGGCGCCCGACCGCCACCAGTAATTTATCGAAGGGCAGGCGCAGGCTGGCGCCGCCGGGTCCGGTGGCGTTCATTGCATCGCCAACGGTTTCCAGAATCGCCACATCGCGCCCGCCATCCTTCTCGAAAGCAATCGTTTTATGGCTGGTGAGCACCCGAATACCCTCGGCGGCAAACTGCTCGGCAACAAGGATGGACACATCCTCATCTTCCCGTGGCAGCAGGCGCGGCAGCATATCGACCAGGGTCACGGCCGTACCCAGCCGTTGAAACGCCTGGGCGAGTTCGCAGCCAATTGGCCCGCCACCCAGAATCAACAATGTGCGGGGTTGCACTTCAAGCCGCCAAAGATTGTCCGATGTCAGGTATGGTACCTCGCCAATGCCTGGGATCGGCGGCACGATCGGCCTTGCCCCCGAAGCGATAACAATACTTCTGGTGGTCAGCACCCGCTGGTCGACACGTACCTCCCAGGGGGAAAGAATGGTTGCCTCCCCGGTCATACAGTCCACACCCAGTTCGGTGTAGCGCTCAATGCTGTCGTGGGGCGCCACCTGGTCGATCACCCCCTGCACACGGGCCATAACTTTCGCGAAGTCGACCTGCGGCTCAGCCACTTTAATCCCCAGCTCCGCGGCGGCACGCGCCTCGTGGACCGCCCGTGCGGCGCGAATCAACGCCTTGCTGGGAACACAGCCCGTATTGAGGCAGTCGCCCCCCATTTGATGCTTCTCGACCAATGTGACTTTGGCCCGCACGGCACTGGCGATATACGCCGTGACCAACCCGGCGCTGCCAGCCCCGATGACCACCATATTGGTCTCAAACCGCCGCGGTTTGCGGTAGCTGCCAGACCCTCGCCGGCGGCGCAATGCCACCAACACGCCCATCCCAACGACCAGAAAAACGACAAATAGCACAAGACTCGCTAACCCTGACAGTTCCACCACATCGCTACTCCCGGTTATCTGGACTGCGAATACAAAAACCGCCAACGGCCTCCGCGCCCACTGACGGTTTGGAGCAATGTACGCTCCCATCGTTCACTGCAAAGGTGCGGCGCAATACCCGGCGTTCGCCCAGGGGGTGGCCGCCAATACAGGCAGGCAGTGTAGGCGAAATGCCAGAAAAGTTAAGCAGGCGATTTGTTAGTCAGTGGAAACGGGTGTTATTATGCTGCCCATCCTCTTGCCACCCTCTTTTTGTTCATTGCCCTATTCGGAGATATTTTATGAGCGACAACATCGTTCACGCCACTGACGCCAGCTTCGAAAGCGACGTGCTGTCCGCCGACACCCCCGTGCTGGTGGATTTCTGGGCAAGTTGGTGCGGCCCTTGTAAGATGATTGCACCCATTCTTGAGGAGTTGTCCGACCACTACGCAGGCAAAGTCAAAATTTGCAAAATTGATGTGGACGCCAACCGCGAAATTGCCGCCAAATACAATATTCGCGGCATTCCGACGCTGATGCTGTTCAAGGATGGCGCCCTGGAAGCCACCAAAGTCGGCGCCTTATCCAAACCTCAGCTCACTGAATTTATCGATAGCAGCATCTAAGGCGCTGTAGCCGCATCGGTCTCGGCCGCCATCGGTGGACCGTTCCCGCGGCAGTAAGGCCCGGAGAGGAACACCGGAGCCGACAAAAAATTGTTTGCCATTTAGCCCCCGACGGGTATACTTCGGCCAGCAGTTCGGAACCTTTCCTGGTTCAATCACCGAAACCCCACAGCCTATTTCTTCCGTCGGACCCATAAGAACGATACGGAAACGTTAACAACCCTTTCGATGTTGCGCGTACCGGCACCAGGCCCG
>JBFJMM010000223.1:0-3429 GCA_041633885.1 Porticoccaceae bacterium | reverse complement strand
CCCCGATCGGCACCGGGATCCACCACCAATACACTGGCGCCCTGCTGCGCCAGCGCCAGCGCAACTGCACGACCAATGCCACGACCGGCACCGGTAACCACAGCGGCTTTACCCAATAAATTTTGCGGCACGGTCATAGGTTTTCTCCGAAGGCATGGTTGCATCGCCGTTCTGATCGGCGCAACTGCCATGAATTAGTGCTTGAATGTGGCTCCATCAAACCAGGCGATGCGCAGATGGTCGCCATTTTTATCGACACCCATAAACGTACCCGCAGGGGAAACCCCCTGCCGACGGGCCTTTTGTAAAATCCGGCTTTCCGTCACCGTATAGAATCCCTGGGCGGATCTGTCCTCGCCACTCACAAATCGCTGATTCAGATGATCCCGAGTAGTCTGGACCAATGTTGTACCAATGTGTTTCTGGCGGTGCTCCGCGGCGACAAAGTGACGGTAGTAGTACACCACGTTATTCAGTAGCCGCGGCACCGTCATCTTGACGACCGTGGACACGCCAATAATCTGGCCGCCCTGCGCGGCACGACAAACGACCGCCACCTGTTGGGCCCGCCGGGCCGCCACGCCCGCTTGAGGCAGCGCCTTTTCCTGCGCCCAGAACGCAGCCACCTCCTGCGCGAGTTCTGGGGTAACCTTTTGCCACACGATTTCCAATCTAAATTCCTTGTCTTTCGCGCCACTCATTATTTAATCCTTAACCCGATTAGCCTGGCCCCTTTTACCGGGACACCGAACCCGCCCCCGCGCCACCCGGGGTGGCGGTAAATATAACATGTGTACCCGATACCGTAACGACATCTGGCGTCTGTGTAGACCTGCGACGGAAAACTACTGTGCGGTCCAACTCCTGGCGCTCGGCATCCTCATTCCCGTGGGCGCTTCAGCCACTTGGCTGCGTGCGAAAAGCAGTTGTCGCGCCTCTCCTGGCTGCCGCTGAGGTCCGGCCCGCTCCCGACCCCTTCCTGTTTCATGCATCGGCGATCTCCCGTCCCCATCAAATCCAATAATCGCCTGGGTGCCATTGCAGGTGTTGACTAGAACGATTGTTCGTTCTAGTATCCGGGCATGGTCAATACTGCCAAAATTAACGCCCCGGGGTTGCGCCCTACTCAGGAGCTGGTGCTGGATACCGCCCTGCACCTGTTTTCAGAGCGCGGTTACTTTAATACTTCCGTGCACGATATCGCCCGCGAGGCACAGGTCAGTATCGGCTCCATCTATCACCATTTCAAAGACAAGCAAGGGATTGCCCAGGCGCTCTACGAACAGCTGGTAGCGCGTATGGGCAGGGCTTTCGATACCATCGCAAGCACGCACCCCACCACCCACGACCGCTGCCGGGCGGTGGTGGAACTTTTGTTTCAACTCACCGAAGACGAACCCGCCCTCATGGCTTATATGCTGCACGCGCAACATCAGGAGTTTATGCCCGGCCAGGCACCGGTGTGCTCGTCACGGCCGTTCACCCAGATGCGCGCCATGGTTGCCGCCGGCATGGACACCGGTGAAATTCGGCCCATGGACTCACTGGTGGCGGCGACCGCCCTGTTCGGGGGACCGCTCCGCATGATTTCACTACGTCTCGACAAAATCCTGGAGATTCCACTGCAACGCTACACTGCCCAGGTGTGGGAAGCCGCCTGGCACGCAGTGGCCGCCTGACGGATTTTTTTCAGCCACTACTAGAACGAATATTCGTTCTATTCGGAGATACTATGCAATCCATGGCCATTATTGTGCGCGATGACAGCTACGACAAAATCCTTACGCCCCTCTCGTTCGCCTATCTGCAGGCCGCGGAGGGCACCCAGGTGGACATGCTGTTTGTAAACTGGGCGGTAAGGGCGCTCACGGAGGAAGGCGCCCGCGCCCTCAGGGTGGACGGGCGTCACGCCGACCAGGACCCGTGGGTGCGCCGGCAGGTAGAAAAAGCCGGGTTGCCACCCGAGATCTACGACATCATCAAGGCAATCAAAAGCACCGGCAATGCAACGCTTTACGCTTGCAGCCTTGCTGCGACGATTTTTGACGTAGACAAAGATAATTTAATCCCGGAAGCGGAGGCTATTGTCGGCGCCTCCTGGTTTCTCCATGAAAAAGCCACGCAGGCGGATCACTGCCAGTATTTTTGAACAAACGACAACGCGGGAGACAACGATGACGCAGATCAAGGTTGACCAGACGGTTGATACCTCGGGCAAATGTTGCCCCATGCCAATGGTTGAAACAAACGCGGCGATCAACGCCATGCAGACCGGTCAGGTACTTGAAATCATTGCCACCGACCCCGCGATCAAGTGGGATCTACCGTCCTGGTGCGAGCGCACTGGCAACGCAATGCTCGACCAGACGGAAGCGAGTGGTACCTTACGGTACTATATCCGCAAGGGCGGGGCCGATGGGTAGGGGAGACTATCGGGGCCTGGCCCCCTCGCACGCAACCAAAGGGCGTTGCCACGGAGTGCCGTATGGCCGATCACTTTGAAGAAAAATCCCGGGACTGGGATGTTAATGATGTGGTCAGAGGTCTGTCTGCAACTCTGGGTCCGGCGATAATTGAGCACATCGCGCTTACCACCGATATGAACGTGCTCGACTTCGGTGCGGGCACCGGGCTAATCAGCGCCCATCTCGCGCCACGGGTAAACAGGATTGTGGCCGTGGATATTTCTGCCGCGATGCTGGACAAGCTGGTCGCCAAAAACGAACTGAGGGGCAAGGTCGAAGCCGTTTGTCAGGACATCACTGCGGAACCTCTGAACCGGCGATTTGATCTGATTGTCAGCGCGATGGCAATGCACCATGTAGCGGACACCGACCAGCTTATCGGGACATTTGCCCAACACCTGAAACCCGGCGGACTTATTGCGCTGGCGGATCTCGACACGGAAGACGGCACCTTTCACCCGGTAAACACCCCCGGCGTTTACCACGCCGGTTTCGATAGAACCGACCTGCAGCGGCTTTTGACCAAGCGCGGTTTTAACGACATCCATTTTTTTACGCCCCATACCGTTGCCAAAAATAACAGGTTGTACCCGGTGTTTCTGGTCACCGGCAGATACACCGGCTGACGGTCACGGGATATCTCCACACCTCGATCGCGGTAAGCGCGGGGCAGGGTTTTTCCACGATTTGGCGGCAAACTGGCGGCCTATTTTGTCCCTGCTCCCCGTCACGCAAAGTAGAAATCAGCGGATCGATTAATAGCAGGGGTAGCGGGGCCAATTGCCGTCGGCCTGGGGGTACCAGCGAGCCACGGTATTTTTTGTTGAAGATCAGCTTAGTTGCGCGCCGTCAAACCAGCCCACGCGAAGGTAACGGCCGCGCTCATCCACGCCGATAAAAGGATGATCTATACCCCCCACTACCAGCGCGGCCTGGGTGTGAACCTGCTGCAGTATCGGATTTT
>JBFJMM010000222.1:0-3431 GCA_041633885.1 Porticoccaceae bacterium | reverse complement strand
TGCCGGGGGCAGTGATCACCTATCGCCTGGAGGTTAGTGTCACGGCGGGTGCCGGCACCGCCACGGCCGTCACCGTGACCGATCCGATTCCCACCAATACTACCTACGAAACTGCGTCGATTTTTCTCAACGGGGGGCCGTTGTCGGATAGCGCCGGCAACGACGCGGGGGAACACGACACTGGCCTCAATCGCATTGTTGTGCGCCTCGGGGACCTGACCCTGGCGAGTGCGGTGCAGACCATCGAGTTTGCGGTGAAGATTAACTAAATGACTGGCCAACGAGAATGACGTACATCACCAAAAAAGGAGATAGCCCGATGAATGCACTGACACGTATAGCGGCAATCCCGCTGCTACTGCTCGGCACCCTGGCGTGGGCGGATAACCACGAACCCGCCACGGGGGACGGCGCGACGCCCAGCAATCATCTGCAAGTTACCCTGATTTCTGAAAAGGAAGTGGTGGAACTGAACGAACAGGGTGAAGAGGTGGTGCGCCGCATCCCGGTGGAAGTGGCGCTGCCCGGCGACGAAATTATCTACAGTATTCGCATCGAAAACATCAGTGACGCCCCCGCCTCTGACGTGGTGGTGGTCAATCCGGTGCCTGCGGATACCACCTACGTGGAAAACAGTACCTTTTCTTCGATCTCGGGGGCCGGCGTGAAAACTTCGTTTTCCGCCGATGCCGGCCAAACCTATTTGCCCCGCGGCGATTTGGTGGTGACCGATCAAACCGGTGAGGTGCGCGGTGCCGTGGCGGTGGATATTAACCATATTCGCTGGCAGCTGGATGTGCCGCTGCCGGTGGGGAAATCCGCTCTGGTGGGTTATCGAGCAGTGGTGAAGTAGTGCGGTTGAAAAAGTGTAGTTCGTGAAGAGGAGAGCGGCGTCGCGTAAGACGAACAACGCTCGGGTGTTTTTACGGAGAACGCTCACGACGATCTTTGTAAAAATTGTGATGACAATGTTTATAAACAACGTTTGAAAATAAGTGGAGAGTAGCCATGTCTATTAAAAACTGGTGGGGCGGTATCGCCCTGTTACTGATATCGGGAGCGGCCCTCGCGTCGACATCGGCAGGCGTCGATGTGGTCAACAACGTCACGGTCGATTACAAAGTCAACAGCGTCGACCAGACGCAAATTAACAGCGGCAATTGTGGTGCAGGTACCTGTACGGACACGTTCCGGGTGGATACCAAAGTCGATTTGACGGTGGGCACCAATCCGGCGACCAATGTCTTTTCTGGCAGCGCCGATCAGGTATTGACGTTTACGGTGACCAACACGGGTAACTCCACCAAGGGCGTTGCCCTGTCCCTGGTGTCGGGAACGGATGCGACGGACGATGTGTTCAATATGAACAACCTGGAGATCTGGATCGATAATCCCTCGGTGGGGGCGATTGGATCCTTCGACGCAGCCAACGACACCCGCTACAACGCCGGGTTTGAAACCACGGAAGGCCTGGTTAATGCCGGCGACCTGGTTAAGGATAGCGGTGCGATAACCGTGTTTGTGGTGGCCGATTCCCCCACGGGTCGGGTTGCGACGGATACCTCCAAATACACCCTGGTGGCCAGAACCCTGAACGCCGGCACGGCGGTCAACGCCGCGGGCACCCTGACCACGCAAACCGGTTCCAACACCAAAACACTGAATGACACCATGTTTGCCGATGGCGCGGGTACCGGTGGCGTGACCGGGGTGACGGACGTAGCCCTGGATGGCCGCTATTCCAATACCGGCACCTACACGGTTGTGGCAGTGGGTCTGGTGGTGACCAAAACATCCGCCGTTACCGACGATGGTATTGCGGGCTCTCCGGAATATGCGATTCCCGGCGCCACCATTACCTATTCCATTCGTCTGGAAAATTCCAGCGGTACCACGGCGGCCACCGATATTGTTATTACCGACGCGATTCCGACGGGGACTACTTATGTGGCTAACAGTGTTGATATCGATACCAATGGTGATGCTACGCCCGAAGACACAAATGTGACCGACAACTCTGTTGCCGGCGTTAGCGGGGTAGGCGTGGCCTTTGCCTCACCAAACCTCACCGTCGGTGAGGTGGGGGGCGGAGTTCTGGATATTGCCGCGGGTGTCACCGCAGTCATCACCTTTGATGTGACGATCGACTAGCGTTAACCCGCTGGCAGTACAGGTGCTAAAGACATGGCACATTGAGCAGACCCTGTTCGCAGGGTCTGCTTTTGTCATTTTCAGGGGCTTGGCAAAGCAGCTGCGTGCTGCCGCGCGGACCTTGCGGGGTGCCCTGTGGCCGGCATTCGTCGGCGGGTTGTTGGGGGCAGTGCTCATACCGGTCGCGCAGGCCTCCAGCCATGGGGTCGACATTAGCAACACCGCACAAATCAGCTACAGCATCGCGGGTTTCCCGCAAACCCGATTTTCCAATACGGTAACCACCACGCCGACGGTGGTGCGCACCGCGGCAACCATTAGTGTGCTGCGCTACTGGCCGCCCAACCCGGCGGCGAGCGCAACTACCGTGCCCCCCAGCTCCTATCAGACATCCGGTGGTGGCAGCGTCCCGGTGGGGGATGTGTATTTGCCGGGAGCTGCGTCGCCACTTAATTTGAGTGTCCCCGTACCGTTGGCCGCGGCAAGCGTCATACTGGGCGGGGAGCCCATATTCGTGCAGGTGCGGGACCCGGATCAGAATCTTGATCCCGGCGCGATTGAGACGCTGGTGGTGGTACTGCGTGCCGATGGTACGGACGATATGGAAATCCTGGTGTTGACCGAGAGCGGCCCGGATACCGGTATTTTTGTCGGTGTGATGCAAACCAGTACGGCGCCTTCCAGCGCTCAAAATGGGGTGCTGTCGGTTCAGGGTAACAAGGGTATTACCGCGACCTACACAGATCCCGCTGATGGCTCGGACAGCATTGCCGCAACGGTACTGGTGGACCCACTGGGGATTGTGTTCGACAGCCGTTCCGGGCTACCGGTGGATGGCGCGCAAGTTACATTAATTGACGCCGACAGCGGGTTGCCGGCCAATGTATTGGGGCTGGATGGGGTGAGCAGCTATCCGGCCACGGTGATCACTGGCAGTAGCGTTACCGATAGCGGTGGCACGGTCTATAACCTGCCTCCCGGCGGTTTCCAGTTCCCGTCCGTGTTGCCCGGTAACTACCGGCTGGAAGTGACGCCGCCGGTGGATTACAGCTTTCCATCCACGGTCGGCGACGCCGACCTGCAACTTCTGGCGGGGGCGCCTTATGCCCTCGGCACTGGTTCCCGCGGCGAGGTGTTTGTGGTCGCCCCAGGCCCGGCGGTAAATGTCGACGTGCCCATTGATCCCTCCGGCACGGGTCTGTTTGTGGCCAAGGTGGCGCGCAAATCGGTGGCGGGTATCGGCGACTTTGTACCCTACGACATTACCCTGGAGAACAGCG
>JBFJMM010000221.1:0-3435 GCA_041633885.1 Porticoccaceae bacterium | reverse complement strand
GTCGACCACCGTACTCGGCACCCACTTTGCTACGCCCACCGCAGGAAAAATCGTACCCGATGGAGACGGCTATCGCTTTGAGTCCTGAATGGATAATCGCCGCTGAATATAGCCAAAAAAAAACGAGGCCCTGAAGCCTCGTTTTTTTATCACCACTTCCAACAGGAAAAATAATTTTTCGCAGTCGGCACGGGGACAAGCCTAACTGGCTTTTAACCCCTGTTTCGGTTCTACCACGTAGTCGTCCATATTCACCTGCTTGGTCATCTCAAAGAAATCCACGTTGCGGTAGGGCGAGTTGACCACGATGCGGCCCTTTGAATTGCGGTAGTAGGTGCTCATGCCCGGATGGGTCCACACCATTTTCTCGTGCAATTTGTTGATTTTTTCCAGATAGCGATCGTGGGATTCCGGGCGACATTCCACCGCGCCAATACCCTTGCTGTTCATTTTATCGATCATATCCATAATGTAGCGCACCTGCATTTCGGACACGAAAATCAGGCTACCACCGTGACCGGGCTGCAGGTTGGGTCCGTACAGGGTAAAAAAGTTGGGGAAGCCTGGAATCACGGTGCCCAGATAGGAGCTGGCGTCCTCGTCGCCCCATACGTCGCGCACATTCTGCCCGCCGCGCCCCACCAGCTCGTAGGTGGACAACATTTTCAGTACATCAAAGCCGGTGGAAATCAGAATCACGTCCGCTTCGTAGGCGCTGCCGTCCTTGGTAATCACCTTGTTGCCGTCAATGCGCACAATGGGGTTATCCACCAGGGTCACTTTCGGATTGCGCAACATGCGGTACCAGCCATTGTCCATCAACAGCCGTTTGCCAAAGGGCGGATAGGTGGGCAGCACCTTGTCCAGCAGATCGATGCGATCGCCCAGCTCGCTTTTGATGTAGTCAGTAAAGTAGGCGCGATGCGCGTCGTTGACCGCGTTCAGGGAGCGCTCCGGGTGCTCCCAGTTTTCGTCCTTGAACAGGGACAGGTAAACCCGGTCGTTGTAGGTCCACCCCAGCCGCATGCGGTACCACATGCGATACAGGGGCACCTCTCGCAATAAAAACCGCACCGGCTCCGGTACCAGTTTGCGGAACTGCTCGTGGGGCGAGGCCCAGTGTGGCGCGCGCTGGAAAATAGTGAGGGATTCCACTTCATGTTGTATTTCCGGCCCAATTTGCATACCGGTTGCGCCGTTGCCGATCATCACCACCCGCTTGCCCGCGAGAGTTTTATCGTCTGGCCATTCCGCGGTATGCCAGCTCTCGCCGGCAAAGCTGTCGAGCCCTTCGATATTGGGAAACGCCGGTGGGTTAAAAATACCCGCCGCGCTGATGACGATATTAGCAATGTGGGTGGTTTCGGTGCCGCCGGAATTCTTGACCGTCACTTCCCAGGTCTGGCTGGCGTCCTGATAAACGACAGAGACCACATCGGTATCGAATTGAATATCTTTCTTGATATCAAAATCGTCAGCCACCTGATCAAAGTAATCGTGCAGCTCGTCGCGCATCGCGAAATACGCACTCCAGTCGTAGGGTGCGAAAGAAAATGAATATAGGTGGTTGGGGGTATCTACCCCGGCGCCGGGATAGCGGTTGTCCTGCCACACGCCACCCACGGAGTGACGGCGTTCGAACAATTTAAACGGGATGCCCGCCGCTTTCAGATTCACCGCCGCCACCAGCCCGGACACCCCCGCGCCGATCACAATCACGCTGAAATTCTCTGGCACGTCGATTTTGTGGTCCCACAGCATAGGGGTTTGACCCAGCTGCGCCGAGGTCATGCCACCATACTCGGCCGGGACTTTTTCGCCCATGGCGACGGACAACATTTCCACGAGATCCTCGTCGGTGGGATTCAGCGCCATCGGCTTGCCGTTTTTCCAGGCCAGAATGGCGTCCAGCGCGGCAGCGCGGATTTCCTGCTGAATGTCGACACTCAAGCCACCACTGTCGTTATCGTCCACACCCCGGGGGCGCCGTGGACGGTAAGGGTCCTGCAGCCAGCGCCGCTCGCCACTCAGTTGCACCAGCACCATCAGCAGCGTGGGTATATTGGCGATGGCTACCGCCTCGGCAAATTGTTTCTCATCGGTCATAGGGTCCTCCGACCTTTAGAAGCTATTTTGAAATAGTTGGTTACCCTGTCGCGGCTTGACTGATCCCGCTCAGGACGTGTTCCGTTCAACCTGTGGTGACCACGGCAGTGGTAAACATGGGCTTAAGTGAGCGGCGATTTACCCAGCTAACAGACAGGTTTAATCTGAAATCGGGTCGATTATAACAGCTGTGATTGTAACCTACCCGCCGGTAGAATTTATATAGAGGCCACAGGTCGGAAAATTTTGACAGTTTGTGCACGGTGGATGGCGCAATCAACCCGGTGCTGAGTAGACCGCCTGCCCTGTCACCGACCCCCATTTACGTCGGCCATCCCCTGTATAATCCCCGGAGCAGGGAATCTGGCACCCCCTATGCCGGGCACCTGTACAGACAGCTAGCGTAAGGAAAACCACCTGAACACTTTTAACCCGGCGTCGACCCGTTGAAACTGCGAATCGTCACCTACAACATTCACCGCGCAATCGGCATCGACCGGCGCTTTCGCCCGGATCGCATTGTGTCGATACTACGGGATCACGATCCGGATATTGTCCTGTTGCAGGAGGTTGACGAAGGCGCGCCCCGTTCCAAAGAACAGGATATGGCAAAGGAACTAGCCAGCGCCCTCGACTACCCCTATTACGCCAGCGGCCACAACGTCAGCCTGCGCAAGGGCCGCTACGGCAACGCCACCCTGAGCCGCCATCCCATCGTGCGGGAGCGCAATATCGATCTCACCATCGGCGATCTCAAGCGCCGGGGCTGCCAGCACACCGCCATTGAAATCCCCCACGGGGACCACCCGCCCTACCGCCTCGAAGTATTCAATATGCACCTGGGCCTGTCCCCCCTGGAACGGCAACGCCAGGCGGGTTTGCTGATGCGCTCCAGGGAATTTACCGACGTACATCTGGCCTCCGCCTGTATTGTGGGCGGGGACTTTAACGACTGGCTGTCCCGGCTGCGGGCACTGTTTGTGGAAGGGATGTCCCTCACCTGCGCCACCGACCACGATACCCGCCTGCGCACCCGGCCCATTAAAACCTATCCATCCTTTGCGCCCCGCGGTGGACTGGATCGTATTTATTACCGCGGTAATTTACGCTTTGTTTCCGCCGCGGGGTGTCGCCATCAGGTAGCCAAGATTGCCAGCGACCACTTACCCGTTATCGCGGAATTTGATCTGCTTCCCCCAAGGGAGACAGCGTCCCCTGCAGAAAGGTAACATCGGCCCGACCGCCCAGGTGTTATCGAGATATCAGTAACACACACCCATCACTCACCCCGGAATTTGCATGACACAGCTATTCGAACCTCTGACCTTT
>JBFJMM010000220.1:0-3437 GCA_041633885.1 Porticoccaceae bacterium | reverse complement strand
CACAGGGGTTCGCTGGCGTACCCAGTCTTCCCACATTTCGGCAATATGCCCCTGATGAATATGTGGAAACACTTCATCGTTACCCGGAGCAGCATTGAAACCGTGACCGTATTTGGTTGCGAACTGTACAGCCCCTTCGGGGGTCGCCTGGTTGCCGAGGATACCCATCAAGGGGCCGCCGACAACTTTGATCGCCGCAGCGTGGGTCCACCCGGCGTGATAAAAATCACCGACAAAATTTTCCGCAAAAAATTTCCAGTTGGCCTTGATACGGACTTTGGTGGGAGGGCCCAAAAGTTCAGAGCCACCGGGCACATCCATAAAGGTATCAAAATACCAGGCCATATCGCCGAGATAGTCGATGAGTGATGGCGCACTGTCATCAAAAGTGCCAAAAATAAAACCGCGATAACTCTCCACGCGCACCTGTTTCAAATCCACGCTCGAACGATCAAAATTCTTCGGATAAATCTCGTCCTGCAGGGGGATATCCGACACGCGACCATCGGAGCCAAAAGCCCAACCGTGATAATTACACACGAAATTTTTGGCGTTACCGGAGTCGGCGCGGCAAATAATATTGCCGCGGTGGGAACAGGCATTGAGGAATGCTTTTACCTGACCATCTTCACCGCGAGTGACAATGACACGATCCTGCCCCATAAAGGTGGTGAGAAAGTCACCCTTGTCGGGGATCAACGAGTCCTGCGCCAAAAACAACCAGGAACGAGCAAAAATCCGCTCGAGTTCCATGTCGTATACATCCTGATCATAATAGATACGTCGATCCTGAACGCCCCCGTCGGGTCGCACCAGCTTGCTGATATTGGGAAGAATGCTCATTTTTGTGTAGCCCCTGTACTTGTTATAAGTGTCAATTAGAAGCGTCGTTCATACGGCCTGCAAGGGCTGCAACTGCCATATTAGGAGTGTTTGGCGTCTTGAGCTCCCTGAAGGGGACAGGGTATCTCTTAAGCCAGCCAAAAACCAAGTTCCAGGTGTGCTCCCCTGGCGGCGGGGGGAGGGTACCTGGCGTGATTTCGCGATGTGCGGTGGGAGGTTGAATGGCTGTGCCGTAAAGCAAAAAAGGGTCATCTTGCGATGACCCTTTTTTATTTGGCGGAGGGGCAGGGATTCGAACCCTGGGTGCCTTTCGACACGTCGGTTTTCAAGACCGGTGCTTTCAACCGCTCAGCCACCCCTCCGTGAAGCCGCGAATTATACCTCCGCGGCCGTGGTAAACAAGCTATTGGGCGCTGTTAGCGCTGGTGTTTTGGCTATCGACTTGCTTTTTTAACCGGGGGTCGTTGGCCGGGCGTCGAAATTCCACATGAATCTGTGCCACCGGCGAGGGTTGATCCGTATGCAGGGGCGCAGAAACGGTCGGCGTCGGGCGCAACGTCTGGATGGTGGTGGCGGTAACCGGTTTGGGCTGGCGGCGGGGATCATTAATCGCACGCGCAGTTGTTTCTGGTGCTGGCTGATTCGGGGGGGCGATGAGATCTGTGGCCTCCGCCTCCGCTTGCGTCCCAGCTGTGGCCATATCAGTTGCCGCGGTTAGCGGTTCCATAGCCGTGGTGGCGGTGCTAACAGCGGCGCTTGCTTCGACGGAGTCTTCCGCTACCGTTTGTACCGCAGGCGTTGCGACGACGGGAGGAGGAGAGGACGGCATGGCGGCTGGTGCGGGCGCTAATTCCGAAGGGTCGCTCGCTGCCGGGGTCACCGCCTGGGAATCCCAGTCGCTATCTTTGATATCCCCATATACCCGGGCGGATACCGGTGCAGCGATATCCTGAGTTTCATCGTAGGGTGGGACGTCGCTCTGTTCCAGTTCAACCGCCGATGAAACGGAGTTGTCAGCTGTGGTGATGGTCAGCGCGGCAGCGCTCCGTTGCTCATCGGCTCCAAGGGACTCGGTGGCGGCGGCAGAGGCATCGGTGGTGGACGTGTCGTTAACCACCAGCATCTGTTCCTCTGCCATTGCGTTATCGGGAGCACTGGTCTGTTGTGTTTCGCGCGGCGCGACCTTTGCGTTGGCTTCCGCTACCCGGGATTGAGTTGGTGTGCCCTCAGTGTCGTCTACCACTGGCGCGCTTGTTGTTACTCCCCCGGCGACAGGGCTGAGGTCTGAGGGTGCTTGTTGCTGCCCTGCGTTATCGCTGTTGCTCTGTTGCTGATCAGCTGGCATAGCCTTACGTTCCCGGCGCCGCCGCGGATTGCGGCGTCCACCGCCGGAGCGTTGCTGCGGTCGGTTTTGATCGGCGCCGGTTTCCTGTATCGGTTTATCTGTATCGCCAGCCTCTGAGGACGCTGCGGACGTCGCTGCGGAGTTATCCGCGGACGTCACCAATTCCTTGCTGTCGTCGCGTTGACCGCGGTTGCGACCCGAGTCCCGGCCCTGTCGTTGCCCGGTGCTCTCCGAGCCGCGGTTGCGGGGTCTGCGCCGGCTATTGTTACGGTTGCGGCTGGCGGGGCGTGGCGCCTCTTTATCTTTATCAGCTGGTTGCGGCGCGGGCGCTTTTTGCGTTGTCGCAGCATCCGCTGCAGGAGCGGCGGCACTGCTACCCAGCAACGCATTGAGTGCGCGACGGAATAATCCGGTTTTTGCGACAGGGGTCGACACGACCTCGACTGCCGGCGCTGGCGCCACATTGCCGGATGGTTGGGAAGCTGCGGGCGCCGGACTGCTCGGCGCTATTCTTTGCACCGCAGGCAGGGGCAGCGGCGCGATGGGTTCGGGGCGAATCAACTCGCTGTTTTCTTCGTTGACAACGGCTTCGGCGAGGCGATAGCTGTACTCCCCGGCGGCACCTTCATCCTGATCGCGAATGCGCGTCACTTCGAAATGGGGCGTCTCCATTTCCGGATTAGGCAGAATTATCACACGTAGTTTATTGCGTTTTTCGATGGCTTGAATTTCGGCACGTTTCTCATTCAACAGGAACGTGGCAACGGGAACTGGCGTGACGGCGTGGATTTCCGCGCTATTTTCTTTTTGTGCCTCTTCTTCCACCAGGCGCAGTATGGACAGCGCGATGGAGCGAGTTCCACGAATGGTGCCCTGGCCCATGCAGCGCGGGCAGATTTTAAAGGTCATTTCCTCCAGCGACGGGCGCAGACGCTGCCGGGACATCTCCAGCAGGCCGAAGCGGGAAATGCGTCCGACCTGGACCCGGGCGCGATCCACCTCGAGGGCGACGCGCATGCGCTCTTCCACCAGGCGCTGGTTTTTCGGGGACAGCATGTCGATAAAGTCGATGACCAGCAGCCCACCAATGTCCCGCAGGCGCAACTGGCGCGCAATTTCGTCGGCCGCTTCGAGATTGGTGTTAAGGGCCGTTTCCTCGATATCACTGCCTTTGGTGGCCCGGGAGGAGTTGATGTCGATGGATACCATTGCCTCGGTAATGTCGATGACAATGGAGCCGCCGGAGGGT
>JBFJMM010000219.1:0-3465 GCA_041633885.1 Porticoccaceae bacterium | reverse complement strand
TACTTCGATGCGCTGAATATCCGCCAGAATCAGGCGAACAGCACCGAGCCGGGCTTTATCCCTGGCGCGCATGGCCTCTTTCATGGCATCGCTAAGGCGGGTTTTGAGCGGGCTGCCGTGCATGGCTGGTGTCTCTGCGCTGATGAAAAACTGCGTATCGCCACCGACGGCGGTGTTACGCACACCGATTGGCGCGGGGTAACACAGCGGTTAGCGTTGTCGGCGTAGCGGCCCGCGCTGCAGGTCAATACAGACGGACAAATTTACGGGTTTCCCGTTGTACTTTTTTGGCATGACGCTTAACGGCAGCCGCGGCCTTGCGTTTGCGGCTCCAGGTGGGCTTTTCGTAAAACTCGCGGCGGCGTACCTCGGCGAGCACGCCTGCTTTTTCGCAGGAGCGTTTGAAGCGGCGCAGTGCAATATCAAATGGCTCGTTTTCTTTTAAGCGTACTGAAGGCATGAATCCTCTGTCCCGTTGGGTGGTTAAAATCCGGCGTCCCGCTGACGACCGGTCTCAGGGTCGCGTATTCTAAACGCGCTCAAGCCCAGTTGCAAAATATTTTTACCCGATCAGAGAGGGGGTAACTCGCTGAAATTGGAGTGGTTTTAACCGCTTAACACCCTTATCATCGCAGCCTGCGCCGGTTGTGTACCGGTCAGCCCACCAATTTGGACACGAAATGCGGGTTTTAGGCATCGAAACATCCTGCGATGAAACCGGGGTAGCTATTTACGACTGCGGGCGGGGACTGCTGGCGGATGCGTTGTACAGCCAGGTCGGTATTCATGCCGATTATGGTGGTGTCGTGCCGGAACTCGCCTCCCGCGACCATGTGCGCAAATTACTGCCGATGATCCGCAAGGTGCTGGCGGAGTCGGATTCCCGTCCAGGGGATATCGGCGGCATTGCCTATACCGCGGGCCCCGGCCTGGTGGGCGCGCTGATGGTGGGCGCTGCCCTGGGTCGTTCTCTGGCCTATGCCTGGGGCGTTCCGGCGGTGGGGGTGCATCATATGGAAGGGCATTTGCTGGCGCCGATGCTGGAGGAAAATCCGCCACAATTCCCGTTTATCGCCCTGCTGGTATCTGGCGGCCACACCCAGCTGGTCAAGGTTGCCGGGATCGGGGCGTACCAGATTCTGGGGGAATCCCTGGACGATGCCGCCGGTGAGGCCTTTGACAAGGCCGCCAAGATGCTGGATCTGGATTATCCCGGCGGGCCGCATATCGCGCGTCTGGCCGCGGATGGCGATGCGACGCGGTTTCGATTCCCGCGTCCCATGACGGACCGTCCCGGGCTGGATTTCAGCTTTTCCGGATTAAAAACCTACACATTGAATACCATAGCAGCCCACAGGGGCGACGACGTGCTGCCGGACCAGCAGACCATGGCCGATATTGCCAGCGCATTTCAGGAGGCGGTGGTGGATACCCTGGCGATTAAATGCCGTCGCGCGGTGCAGGAAACGGGCTTGCGCACCCTGGTGGTTGCCGGTGGCGTGTCGGCCAATGTGCGTTTGCGGGAGCGTCTGGAGGTGGAACTGGCGAAGCTTGGTGCGCAGGCTTACTACGCGCGACTGCGCTTCTGTACGGATAATGGCGCGATGATCGCCTACGCGGGTTGCCAGCGATTGCTGGCCGGTCAGGCGGACGACCTGACCATACGCGCGGTGCCCCGCTGGCCCATGGATACCCTGTCCGCATTGCACATTCAGGCAGCGGCGGGATCTTTAGCTGGCAACCCGCAGGAGTGACGATGGATATTGTGTACATTCGCGATCTGCGCATCGACACCATTATTGGTATCTACGACTGGGAGCGGGAGGTGCGCCAGACCATCTCCCTCGACCTGGACATGGCCGCCGATATCACCCGGGCCGCGCAAACCGATGATATTCAGTATGCCCTCAACTACAAGGCTGTCGCGAAACGGTTGATCGCCTTCGTGGAGTCCAGCGAGTGTCTGCTGGTGGAGCGTCTGGCGGAGGAAATCGCCGCCATTGTGTTGGCCGAATTTCAGGTACCCTGGGTACGCCTGCGCCTCAGCAAGCCGGGTGCACTGCGCGGCTCCAGGGATGTGGGGATTGTCATCGAACGGGGTACCCGTCCCCAGTGATCCGCGTCTATGTGAGCATCGGCAGCAACATCAACCGCACGCAGCACATTAATGCCTGCCTGGATGCGCTGCACCTGCACTTTGCCCCATTGGTGTTGTCGCCCGTCTACGAGAGCGAATCCGTGGGTTTTGCCGGGGATAATTTCTACAACCTGGTGGCGGGCTTTGACACGCAGTTGTCGGTCGCCGCGCTGGCGCAGGTATTGCGAAATATCGAGGAGGCGAATCAACGGGATCGCAGCGGGCCGCGGTTCAGTGCGCGCACCCTGGATATCGATATTCTCACCTATGGCAACGCGGTTGGCGTGGTGGATGGCGTGCAATTGCCGCGCCCTGAAATTGTCGAAAACGCGTTTGTTCTGCTACCCCTGGCGGACATTGCGGGCGAGGAGCGCCATCCGTTGCTCCAGCAAACCTACGCGCGTCTATGGCAAGACTACGACCGGGCACAGCAGAACCTGTGGGTAACACCCTTTGGCTGGCGGCCCCATTAGTAAGTCGGCCGCGATTTCTGTGGTTACCCGCTGCGCGCAGAAAACAACGCGGCGAAAGCAGGACATTCGCCGCGTTTAGTTTCCGCAGTAGCGTATCAATGTACTTCGATACGCCTTTGTTTGGGTGTCGGCTCGGGGATTTTCGGCGCCTTGACATGTAGCACGCCGTTTTTGAACGACGCCGTAATATCCTCCTCGTGCACATTGCCGCCCAGATTAAAGCTGCGCAGGTATTTGCCGTAGCGCCGTTCCTGGCGAATCACCTTGCCTTTTTTCCCCTCTTTTTCCTCCCTGGAACACTCCGCCGTGATGGTCAAAATGCCGTCGGTCAGACTGATGTCGACATCTTTTTTATCGATGCCGGGAAGCTCCGCGGTAATTTCGTAATGGTCTTCCTGTTCTTTAATATCCACCCGCGGGGAGAAAAAACTTTTTTCCGCAAGCTCACCCTTTGCCACCGGTGTCCAGAAATCCTCAAACAACCGGTCGATATCAAACAAATTGTTTCTCGGTATAAGGTTCATAATGGTTAACCTCCTTGGTTGGGTTACATTGTTTGGTTAGATTGTGCTTTTGCACCACTAAATCTAGGTGCTGTTGCCGATATTTCAAGGGCGACCGAAGGCTTTTGTAGAAGGGGCTTGATTCAGGTCAAGGGTGTTCGGGAATAACTGTCAGGAAAGTCAGGAAAGGTGTTTGCCGCCGTCGACGGCAATGATCTGCCCGGTGATATAGGTCGCGTCCCGGATGAGAAACAACGCGGTTTGCGCGATATCGTCGACACTGCCCAGGTGCCCGAGGGGTACAGTCGCAAGAATATTGTCACGGGCCTTTGGCGAAAGTTGGTCGGCGTTT
>JBFJMM010000218.1:0-3530 GCA_041633885.1 Porticoccaceae bacterium | reverse complement strand
TCTTCCAAGTCACCGACCCACGTCGGTGCCGGTGGCAAGCCCGTCCCCAGTCGGCTTGCGGATTACCGGACCGAAACACTGGAGATAGCCCGCGTTATCGGCACTGAGGGAAGAGGCATTATTCAGTCGACCATCGGCGGCGATGTGTTGCACGACCAATTTGCGGAAATGGCGCAAGTAGCCAATTGCAATGTTACCTGGACCGCCCTGCTGCAGGGCGCGTCCCTGGGCGGCGGGGATCATCATCAGCAGCTCAAAAAATCGGCGGAGCTGGCCGCGTCCGGCGCCCGCGTGTTCCCCCAGGTGACGCCGCGGGCACTCAGTTTTGAAATGACCTTTAAGGCGCCGTTCCTGTTCGAGAGCCTGGCGGTGTTCAAACCGGTTTCCGCGGCCGATGTGGAGGGGCGCAAAAAAATCTATCGGGATGCAGAGTTTCGCGCCGGCTTTAAGGCCGCTCTCGAGGCGGGGGAGTCCATGGTGCTGGGTGGCTGGTCAAAAACGGTCATCTCCTTTTACCCGCCGGATCCCTCACTGGAGGAGCAATTCCTGTTTGCCGTTGCCGAGCAACGCCACATACACCCGGTGGATTTAATGCTCGATCTCGCGCTGGAGAGTAATCTCGCGCTGCGCACACGCACGCCGGTGGCGAATTACGACGAGGTCGAAGTCGAGAAAATGCTCAAGGATCCCCATGTGGTGCTGGGGCTGTCCGACGGTGGCGCCCACGCCAGCCAGTTGTGCGACGCCTGTTACTCGACCTATTTGCTCGGTCACTGGGTACGCGAGAAAAAGGCGTTTGATCTGGAGTACGCGGTGTGGATGTTGACCGCTCGGGTCGCGGAGGTTTGTCAGATACCCGATCGGGGTCGACTCGAAGTGGGGCTCGCGGCGGACGTGGTGGTGTTTGATGCTGCCACCGTGGGTGCCGGTAAACTGGAGCGGGTGCACGATTTCCCGGCGGGCGCGGACCGTCTGATAGCCCAGGCGAGCGGCATTGAATCGGTCATCGTGAACGGCGTACTGCTGCGGCAAAACAATTGTGATCAGGTTGATCCGATCAACGGCGTGCTGCCCGGCAAAGTGCTGAGAACTCAATCAGCCGCGATTTGAAACGGGAGAAGCCAGGCAGAATGCGCTGGTTAATGCTCCCCGCGCAGCCAGCGGGGGGACCTGTGTTGTCGGACGGTCAACAAGTACTGCAAAAAGAGTGGCGTACACGGGTTTTAAACAAGAGCGTCGTTGCGGGCAATGTCCCAGCGCCTGCTTCGGGGTTGTTAATTTTTTTGCGCGCCGCCACGGATGGCGGTTTTATTTTTCCCGGCATCGCCGGTTTGTTTTGTCTATCCTTTCGATGTAACGTCTTAACAATGTAATTAATCACCGCAGGGAAAAGGTATGCAGTATCGCATCCTGGGAAACAGTGGCGAACGGGTGTCGGCAGTCGGGTTGGGCTGTATGCCAATGTCCAATTTTTACGGTCCGGCGGACGAGAAGGAATCTATTGTCACGTTGCATCGGGCCCTTGCGCTGGGGCTGAATTTTTTTGATACCGCGGATGTTTATGGTCGTGGACACAACGAAGAACTGCTCGGCAAGGCGTTTGCGCAGCACCGCGACCGGATATTTCTCGCCACAAAGTTTGGTATCGCGGGGGTGACACCGCGGCCAACGGGCGGCTTCGAATTTAACGTCGACGGGCGGCCGGAGTATGTCAGGCAGGCCTGTGACCGCAGCCTGACCAGGCTCGGTGTGGCATGTATTGATCTGTACTACCAGCACCGGGTCGATCCCCGCGTGCCGATTGAGGAAACCGTTGGCGCCATGGCGGATCTGGTGAAGGCCGGCAAGGTGCGCTATCTCGGGTTGTCCGAGGCTTCCGCCGATCCGGCGTTGATTCGTCGCGCGCACGCGGTGCACCCCATCGCGGCGTTGCAGAGTGAGTATTCCCTGTGGACTCGCGATCCCGAGCCGGAAGTATTGCCCGTGTGTGCCGAGCTGAATATTGCCTTTATACCGTTTAGCCCACTGGGCAGGGGTTTTCTCACCGGTACGGTGAGCACGACGGATGAATTTGGCGACGGGGATTTTCGCAAATCCAACCCGCGCTTTATGCCTGGTCATCTGCAGCGCAATCTAAAATTGGCGGACAAAATCAAGGAGCTGGCGGCGGCACGCGGCTGTACCCCCGCACAGCTGGCATTGGCGTGGTTATTGGCCCAGGGGGATCAGATTATTCCCATTCCGGGCACGCGACGTAGCCGCCATCTGGAGGACAATATTGCCGCGGCGGAAATTGCATTAAACACCACTGAAATAAAAACCATCGCCGAATCTTTTCCACCCGGCGCGGCCAGCGGCGAACGCTACGCGCCCTGACTATCAGTATCGCGTGGCTGGGCGTTGGGGCTGTGGACAGTGGTAAAGCGGCTGGGCTAAACTTCCTGAAGTTACCGATTGGTAAATAAACGCACCCGTCGTTAACGAATCGCTGTGCACTCAGGGATTTTCCGCTTGCGTATGTCTCCCGGCGCGCGCGTGCGCTGGGTACGGGTATGCCGTCGGTGGCGGTTGTGGCGCAACAAAAACTGGATGCAACTGGAAGTAATCCCATGACGAAAATGAATCGGGCATTCGATCTGTCGGGCAAAGTGGTGCTGGTTACCGGCGGCAGCCGCGGCCTCGGGAAGGAAATGGTGCGCGGGTGCGCGGCGGCCGGTGCCGACGTCATTATTGCCAGTCGTAAGCTGGAGAACTGCGAGATATTGGCTGCGGAAGTGGAAGCCACCTACGGCGTATCCGCATTGGCCTATGGTTGTCACGTGGGGCAGTGGGATCAGTTACAGGGTCTGGTGGACGCGAGTTATCAGCGTTTTGGGCGGGTGGATGTGCTGGTGAACAATGCCGGTATGTCGCCGTTGTACGAATCGCTGGACAAGGTGGACGAGGCGCTGTTTGACAAGGTGATCGATGTCAATCTGAAGGGCCCGTTTCGGCTCAGCGCTTTAATCGCCAGGCGCATGATGGCAGGTGCGGGGGGCGCCATATTGAATATCAGCAGTATCGCCGCCATTCGCCCGCGCGGCGATATTGTGCCCTATGCCGCGGCCAAGGCGGGTCTCAACGCCATGACCGAAGGGATGGCCCAGGCCTACGGACCGCAAGTGCGGGTCAACGCCATTATGTGCGGCGCTTTTTATACCGATATCAGCCGGGCGTGGGATATGCCGAAATTCCAGGAACGGGCTAAAGGTTTTGCCTTGGGTCGCGGCGGTGAGCCCCACGAAATCGTGGGTGCGGCGCTGTATTTCGTCAGCGATGCCTCGCGCTTTTGTACCGGTGCTATTTTGCGGCTGGATGGCGGCACGCCCTGACAGCCGAGCAATGTTATCAACCAGTCGTTAGTCAAACTGCGGTTAAAAATCCTCCAATAGAAAGGAACAGACGATGAATGTAGCTGGTCAATGCGCGGTGATTACCGGCGGCGCATCGGGATTGGGCGCCGGTGCGGCGCGGGTGCTCAGCCAGGCAGG
>JBFJMM010000217.1:0-3533 GCA_041633885.1 Porticoccaceae bacterium | reverse complement strand
GCCGGACGCAAGGTCCCCGTCGGTTTGCAGAAACCGCCGAGGTTGGCGGGCGCAGGGGGGGCGAAACCAATAAAATCGTTGCGGTAGGGGCCATCGACAATCAGTTCGTAGGTGCGCCGAGAAACGGCTAGGCGCTCCCCGCGCGGATAGGTATTACCGAGATCATCCCGCACCTGAGTATACGGACCCTTGTACAGCACCCCGTGACCACCATCGTAAAGATGTTCCCTGGAGGGTTTGACCGCAGTCAGTGTCACTGCACGAAACTCTATGCCTTCCACCACTTGCCAGGGTGTGGCATCCCATTTGTCGTAAGCTGCCGCGACAAACCCGGCAGCGGTGAACACGTCGAGAAATTCTTTTTCGTGAAACGCGCCGGAGATGCAGCCGCTCCACAATTGCGGGTCGTCCCGTAGATGTTGCGGCACCTGTTCGTCGGCGACGATATCCGAGATCGCCACGCGGCCACCAGGCTTGAGTACGCGAAAAATTTCCGCAACAAGTTGCTTGCGATCCCGTTCGTCCACCAGGTTAAGTACACAGTTGGAAATAACCAGGCTTATGGAGCTGTCGGCTACCAGGGGTCGCTCCTGGCGTTGCGCGTGCTGCCAGGCTTTCAGGGCGTCGAGTGACGCCACGTCAGTGACCGGATGGGCGCTCAAGTAATGCTCCAGTTCAGTCACGTTTAGTGCTAAATCCTGAATATAGCCTTTCTTGAATTCGACCCGCTCGCTGCCGATTTTTTGCGCCATCTCCACCTGGTACTTACGTGCCAGAGCGAGCATGGCATCGGTCATATCCACGCCGATCACGCGACCCTGCTCACCCACCAGTTGCGCGGCGATATAACAGACCTTGCCACCGCCGCTACCCAGGTCGAGCACCGTATCGCCCTCCTGTACATAGCGCGAGGGGTCGCCGCACCCGTAATCCTTGTCGATAATCTCCTGGGGTAGTTTTTCCAGCAGACGCGGGTCGTAATCAACGGGACAGCACAGCGCCGCCTGTTTTTCTGCGGCGCCCTGGGCGTAGCGAGCGCTGACCTGCAGATAGGTGTTTTCCGGTGCGTTCATAGGATTTGTTAACCTCTTTTCCAGCGGTGCAAAAGGGCGACCACCCGCAATAGCCTGCGGGGAACGTGGGCGCGCTTCCAGTTGCCCGCCGCAAATTTGTTGGCCTCACTGACGGTGGGATAACTGTGGATGGTACCCAGTATCTGATTCAAACCCAGCCCGTGTTGCATGGCGGTCACGAATTCGGTCAGTAACTCCCCGGCATGATAGCCCACAATAGTGGCCCCCAACACCGTGTCCCGCCCCAGCGGGGTCAATACTTTTACAAAACCCCGCGCGGCGTTATCGGCAATAGCGCGATCCAGATCGGCCAGGTCGTAACGGGTAACCTCATAGGCAATACCTTTTTCCCGTGCGTCGCTCTCGCTTAAACCCACCCGCGCCACTTCCGGGTCGGTAAACGTTACCCAGGGAATCACCCGATAGTTCACCTTAAATTTTTTAAAGGTGCCAAACAGGGCGTTCACTGCGGCATACCAGGCCTGATGGGCAGCCGTGTGGGTAAACTGATAGGGTCCGGCCACATCGCCACAGGCAAAGATGGTTGGAATACAGGTGCGCAAGTACTTATCCACAGCGATAGTGCCGGTGGGGGTGGTTGCTATGCCCAGCGCCTCCAGACCCAGCCCTTCGGTATTGGCCCGCCGCCCCACCGCCACCAGAAGTTTTTCGAAGGGCAGACGCAGGTTAGCGCCACCGGGGCCTGCCACACCTTTTGCGTCAGCAACTGCTTCGAGAACCGCCACATCGCACCCACCGTCTTTCTCAAAGGCGATGGTTTTATAACTGGTCAGCACTCGAACACCCTCGACGGCAAACCGTTCAGCTATATGGGTGGACACATCCTCGTCTTCCCGGGGCAACAGGCGCGGCAGCATATCGACCAGGGTGACTGCCGTGCCCAGGCGTTGAAACGCCTGGGCGAGTTCGCAGCCGATCGGCCCACCACCGAGAATCAACAATGTGCGAGGTTGCGCTTCAAGTTGCCACAGATTGTCCGACGTCAGGTAAGCCAGGACATCAATGCCTGGAATCGGCGGCACAATCGGACTCGCGCCCGAAGCGATAACAATACTTCTGGTGGTCAACACCTGCTGGCCGACACGCACCTCCCATGGGGAGAGAATGGTTGCCTCGCCCGTCATGCAGTCCACACCCAGTTCGGTGTAGCGCTCAATGCTATCGTGAGGCGCCACCTGGTCGATGACCCGCTGCACACGGGCCATAACTTTCCCGAAGTCGACCTGCGGCTCACCCACCTTAATACCTAGCTCTGCGGCGGCGCGCGCCTCGTGGACCGCCCGCGCGGCACGAATCAACGCCTTGCTGGGGACACAGCCCGTATTGAGGCAGTCGCCGCCCATTTGGTGTTTCTCAACCAACGTGACTTTGGCCCGCACGGCACTGGCGATGTAAGCCGTTACCAACCCAGCGCTACCGGCACCGATTACCACCATATTGGTATCAAATCGGCGTGGCTTGCAGTGGCTGCCAATCGCGCGACGGCGGCGTAACGCTACCAGTAAGCCCACCCCGGCGACCAGGAATACGGCAACTAGCGCAAGACCCGGCAACCCTGACTGTTCTACCACTTTGCCACTCCCGGTTATTGGGGCAGTAACCACAAAAATGATCGGCAGGCCCGTTTTTACTGGCTGTTTAGAGCGACACATGAACCCATCGTTCCCAGCCACGAGTCGGCGCAACACCCAAAGTTCGCCCAGGGCGTGGCCGTCACCACAAGACTGCAGTGTAGGGGAAACACAAGCAAATTTAAGCAGGCTAATTGTTAGTCAGCGGAAACGGGTGTTATTATGGCGTCCATCCTCTTGCCACCCTCATTTTGTTCACTGCCTTATTCGGAGATTTTTTATGAGCGACAATATCGTTCACGCCACTGACGCCAGCTTCGAAGCTGACGTACTGTCCGCTGACACCCCCGTACTAGTGGATTTCTGGGCAAGCTGGTGCGGGCCCTGCAAAATGATTGCGCCGATTCTTGAAGAATTGTCGGATCACTATGTTGGCAAGGTCAAAATCTGCAAGATCGACGTTGACGCCAACCGGGAAATCGCCGCCAAGTACAATATTCGCGGTATTCCGACACTGATGTTATTCAAAGATGGCGCTCTGGAGGCCACTAAAGTCGGCGCCCTGTCCAAGCCTCAGCTCACTGAATTTATCGACAGCAGCATCTAAACCGCTGTTCGAGCCAGCATTTGCATCGGCCGCTAGATCGCGGGCGGTTTCCGCGCCAACTGAATGCGGGAACCGGCACGAGGGGCCGTTAAAAAATTGTTTGCCATTTAGCTCCCGACAGGTATACTTCGGCCAGCAGTTCGGAACCTTTCCTGGTTCAATCACCGAAACCCCACAGCCTATTTCTTCCGTCGGACCCATAAGAACGATACGGAAACGTTAACAACCCTTTCGATGTTGCGCGTACCGGCACCAGGCCCG
>JBFJMM010000216.1:0-3537 GCA_041633885.1 Porticoccaceae bacterium | reverse complement strand
GAATTACGCCCGTCCGCGCCCACCGCAATGGCGACCTCGCCCTGACTCAAAACCCGTGAACCCAGCACCTTGCCGAGGTCTTCGGCGAACCGGGTGGTAATTTCCTGGTCTGCCAGTCCGCGAATGTCGTAATTCCTAAAGACCGATTCCGGCCAAAGGGCGGGGTCCGAGGTGGACAATGGTGGCACAGTCGGCTGCGGCCTGTCCCCGGGGGTCGCTGTCCTAACGGTAGATTGGGCGCTGTGGTCGTCGGACTGTGGCGGGGCCAGATCGAAAATGTCGTCCTCATCAAGGTCGCCTTCCCGTGTCTGCTTATCCGTTTGTGGCTCATCACTGAAAGGGCCACCCGCCGCGACGGTTTCTTCGGTACTGATTGGGGTCGGTTTATCGGGTGCCACGATTTGCTGTGCGCAGTCTTCGGAGCGACCGTTGTTGCGCGGCGGCGCAGCAATACGCTGGCGGGTCCGGCGCAGCCCAACCCGCACGCACAACGCCACCAGCAATAAAACAACCGCCGTTGCGGTGACGACGGCCACCGCAAAAGGCCCGAGTGCTACCTGAGCCTGATCGCGCACCACTGGCGCCGCGGAAAACACCACATGCCAGGTGGGTAGCTGGGTGTTTTTTCTGGCGGTTGCAATGGCCCGTGGTGCCTGACCGACACTGACAAACGGTTGCGGCGCGGCGGCGCGCGCAGACTGGAATACCTGCGTGACGCCGACTCCCGCCGCAGACCCGGTAGCGAGTGCCGACTGCATATCGCTGACCGGCAGGCTTACCAATACCGCTCCGCCGATCCGATCGGCGTCACCGACCGCTGTGGCCACCAACAGGGACCAGTTGCCCGCCACCTTGACGGCTTCGGGTACGGTTGCCTCGCCCTTGAGCGTGCGGCGTAGCAGATCCAGCGCGGCGAAATTATCACCCTGCTCGGGGAGCGTTGCGCCGGCAGCAACAATTTCTACGTAGGTGGCACTGGGGAAGCTACGGCGTAGCACTGCCTGCCAGTCGTCGAGAGCGGCGGTGTTCTCGGACGCCAGATCACTGGCGAGAACGCGATTATCTGCGATTTCTTCGAGTCGCTGGGTCAGGTTGCGTACATAGTGGGCCACGGCTGCCGCCTGCTGGTCGGCATGGGTCCGGGTGATGGTTTGAACGTCCGCCAGGCGCGGTTCGACCACCATCAGCCGATAAAGCTGTCCGCAGACGATCGCCAGTATAATCAGCAAGCCCGCTACGCCGGCGACTAGCCATGCATGTTGGCGCAGGGATTTCAGCATTGATTGAAGCGCTTCAGGTAGTTTTGATTTTTTTTGCAAAATGATGCCCGACAATTAGGGTAGCTGGCCCGGAGGGTACCCCGTCATTATAGGGAGTGGGGTCAGCGGGGAACATCCCCTGTTTGTGCCTGTTCAAGCAGGTGCGCGGCGATCAGTGAAATCAGCTGAGTGGCGAGTGCCGACTTGCTCATTGCCGGCAGGGCCAGAGTCTCGTCCCGCCGGACGACCAACACCTGATTTTCATCGCTGTTAAACCCGATGGCCGTATTCGAAACGTCGTTGGCAATCACCATATCGAGACCTTTACCCAGCAGTTTGCTGTGCGCATTGGCCTCCAGGTTCTCGGTTTCGGCGGCAAAACCCACCGTGAAGGGTTTGGTTGCCCGCGCGGCGATGGTGGCTACGATATCCGGGTTTTTGGTTAGCTCGATGGCCAGGTTATCCGCGTCCTTTTTGATTTTCTGGGAGGCTACTACAACGGGGCGATAGTCGGCTACCGCGGCACAGGCGATAAAAATATCAGTGCCGTCGATCTGTTCCAGAACGGCGTCCAGCATTTGTGCGGCGCTGGTCACATTAATTACCGCGACCCGCTCCGGTGCCGCCACAGACACAGGGCCGCTGATCAAAACTGTCTGTGCGCCGGCCTCCGCAGCGGCTTGCGCCAGTGCGTAACCCATCTTGCCGGAGCTGTGGTTGGAGATATAGCGCACCGGGTCGATGGCCTCGCGGGTTGGCCCGGCGGTAATCACCAGTTTTTTGCCCGCCAGCGTACCTGTGGTAAAAATACCGCACACATCTTCAGCCAGCGCGCCGGGGTCGCGCATGCGCCCCGGTCCAATATCGCCGCAGGCCTGATAACCGTCATCGGGGTTAAACACATGAACGCCACGGTCGCCAAGGGCCGCAATATTGTCCTGGGTAGAGGGTTTCGCCCACATCGCCTGGTTCATGGCGGGGGCGATGGCAACCGGCCCAAGGCTGGCCAGACAAACAGCGCTGAGCAAATCACCGGCTTCGCCGTGGGTGAGCCGCGCCATAAAGTCCGCACTGGCGGGAGCCACCAGTATCAGATCCGCCCAGCGCGCCAGTTGAATGTGGCCCATGGCCGCTTCCGCGGCCGTGTCGAGCAGTTCGAGATGCACGGCGTGTCCGGACAGCGCCTGGAGTGTCAGTGGGGTGATGAACTCGGTGGCCGCCGGTGTCATCACCACGCGCACATCGGCACCGAGCCGTTGCAGGCAACGAACAAGCTCCGCGCTTTTGTAGGCGGCGATACCCCCGGTGATGCCGAGTACAATGCGTTTGTTTGTCAGTGAACCCATGATCTGTCTGCAATAATTTTTGAGTAGCGCTAAGATAACACCGGTACAGGGATTTTCGAAGCGACACAGGAGGTGACGGTGACCATCAGAAACTGGCCCGCAGGTGAGCGGCCTCGGGAAAAGCTACAACGCCGGGGCGCCGCAGCCCTGTCGGATGCGGAATTGCTCGCCATTTTTTTGCGTACCGGGTATGCCGGACAGTCCGCGGTGGATCTCGCCCGCGACCTGCTGATCAGATTTGGCGGGCTGGGCTCGCTGCTGGCGAGTGACACCCAAACCCTGTGCGCTGAAAAGGGCCTGGGGCGCGCCAAGTGCGCGCAATTGCAGGCGGTGGTTGAGCTGGCCCAGCGGCATGTGGGCGAAAAGCTGGAGCGGGAAGCGGTGTTCACTACCCCCGGCGCGGTCGCGGCCTATCTGCGCACCAAGTTGCGGGGTCAAACCCGGGAAGTTTTTTCCGCCCTGTTTCTCGACACCCGCCATCGCCTGATTGCCGACGAAGTGCTGTTTCAGGGCACCCTGGATGGCGCCCAGGTGTATCCCAGGGAGGTGGTAAAGCGCGCCCTGTACCACAATGCCGCGGCGGTGATCTTTGCGCACAATCACCCCTCGGGGCTCGCCGAGCCCAGTGGGGATGATATTCGTATCACGCAGCGTCTGAAAGAGGCCTTGTCGCTGATAGACGTGCGGGTGCTCGATCATCTGGTGGTGGGGGCAGGCGACGCGGTTTCGTTGGCTGATCGGGGCCATGTGTAAGAATTCCGGATTTGATTTCCCGGCCCCGCTCTGGTATAAAACGCGCCTCATTTTCTGCGGGTGGTTTGGAAGGCTCGGCCCGCCGCCGGGCTGGTGGGGCGATCGTCGGTTTGCGCCTCCACCGCTTTTTGCGCCAATACTGCGTGAGTAAATACGTCGGCCTGAGTGAAGACGTCAAT
>JBFJMM010000215.1:0-3538 GCA_041633885.1 Porticoccaceae bacterium | reverse complement strand
GGCCCGCGAGCGCAAACTGAAACAGCTCGCCCGGGAAATCGAGATTGTGGAAACGAATCTGGGCGATACCAGGCGGCAACGGGCGCGCGAGCTGGAGCGCGCGGCGAATTTGCAGCGTGCCGGTCAGGCGATTCCCCCGTCGGTGACCGCAACGTTGCATAAAATGGATGAGCAAATTGAGCTGGGTCAGCAGCTGCTCACCCAGCGACGTGTCGAATACGCGGACACCGCAGCCCTCTACGACGGCTACGACCGCAGATTCCGGGAGCTCAAGGGATTGCCACCAGCTGTTGCGGCCGCGCAACAAGTAACCGAAGGGAATGGCGAGGACGCCGGGTCAGGCCCGACGGACGCACCATCGACAGATTCTTCGGAACCGCCGCTCACCGAGAAGGCGACCGCGGGGTCCGCTCACTCACCAGCCCCTAGCGAAAAAACCCCGCCATTAACAGCGACCACTGCTCCTCCCACTGCTCGGTCGGCAGGCGAGTAAAGCCGGAGCGTACAAACTGGCGAATTTTGCCTTCGGCCATGGCCAGCAATGTTGCAGCGGCGGTTGACGTAACCAGTACGGTGCGTATATTTTCCCGCGCCTCCCCTTCCCGTAGCACCTGTTTGAGCTGGGTTTCGAGCCGCTCCAGCAACTGATGGACGCGGTTGTGCAGGCGTTCGGTTTCACCGGTCAGGGCGTCACCCGTGAGGATACGCGTGATGCCGGGATTGCGCTCCGCGAACGTTAGTAGCAGTGAGAGAATACGATAGCAGCGCTCCGGTGCGGCCGGTGTGTCGTCGAGAATACCGCGTACCCGGCTGAACAGGGTCTCCTCGATAAAGTCGATCAAGCCCTCGAACATGCGGGTTTTGCTGGGGAAATGACGATACAGGGCGGCTTCCGATACGCCCACTTCAGCCGCCAGCGCCGCGGTGGTAATGCGCACCCCAGGTGAGGATTCCAGCATGCGCGCAAGCGCTTGAAGGATTTGCTGACGGCGGGGTAATTTTTGTTTGCCTGTTGCCATAGTCCTGTCGTCTCAAGCGCTCTTCGGTGAGCGTGGCGGGTGGTTACCGGCGGTGTCGCGCCCGGTATGTTTCCAAGTCCTTAAATTGTCTGATTGGTGATCAACGTCCCCACCCCTTCGTCGGTAAAAATTTCCAGCAGCACGGAATGGTTAACTCGGCCATCGATAATGTGCACACTTTTGACGTTAGAGTTGACCGCGTCGAGGGCGCACCGTATCTTGGGCAACATACCGCCCTGGATGGTGCCATCAGCGATCAGGGCGTCCACCTGCTGGCTGTTAATGCCGGTCAACACCTCGTTGTTTTTATTCAGCAACCCGGCAACATTAGTTAGCAATAATAATTTTTCGGCCTGCAGGACGGAAGCTATTTTGCCCGCCACCAGATCGGCATTGATATTGTAGGACGCACCGTCGTCACCTACCCCGATTGGCGCTATCACCGGAATGAAATCGCTGGCGGTCAGCATATCGATCACCTCGGTGTTAATTTTGGCGACTTCCCCCACGTGGCCGATATCGATGATTTCCGGCGCTTCCATTTCCGGCGTTTTATGGGACACCGTCATTTTGCGCGCCCGGATAAGATGGCCATCCTTGCCGGTGAGCCCGATGGCCTTGCCGCCGGCGCTGTTGATCAGGTTCACTATTTCCTTGTTGATGGTAGCGCCGAGCACCATTTCGACCACGTCCATGGTTTTCGTGTCCGTCACGCGCATGCCGTTGACAAAGGTGGACTGGATGCCGAGCTCTTTCAGCAAGGTGCCGATTTGTGGGCCGCCACCGTGGACCACTACCGGGTTGATACCGACCAGTTTCATTAGCACAATGTCGCGGGCGAAGCTGCGTTTGAGGTGTTCGTCCACCATGGCATTGCCGCCGAATTTAATCACCAGGGTTTTGCCAGTAAAGCGTTGAATATAGGGCAATGCCTCGGTCAATACTTTGGCGGTATTAATGGCGCCTTCGCGGGACAGGGACATGGGGGTGGCGTACTCCGGAATTTTCTGCTGCTAGGTTAAAGGGTCGAGATTCAGGTCAGGGGCTGCGGCGGCCAGCTGTTCGCGGAAAACCCGCTTGATCCGCTCCAGCGCGGCCTCCGTGGTCGCTTCGAAACGCAGGGTCAGCGCCGGTGTGGTATTGGATGCCCGCACCAGACCCCAGCCGTCGGCAAAATCCACCCGCAGACCGTCGATGGTGATAAGTTTACCATCTTCAAACTGGCCGCGGTCGATGATCTTTTTTACCACCTCGAATTTGTCGTTATCGGCAATTGTCAGTTTGATTTCCGGTGTGGTTACGGACGGTTCCAGGTCCGCTATCAGTTCGTCTAGGCTTTGTTCCCGCAGGGTCAGGGTCTCCACCAGGCGGGCGGCCGCGTAGAGCCCGTCGTCAAACCCAAACCAGCGGTCGTTAAAAAACAGATGGCCGCTGAATTCGCCGCCGATGGGCGCGCCGGTGGTACGAATTTTGTCGCGCACATGGGCATGACCCGTGCGCCACATGACCGGACGACCACCGTACCCAGCTACTAGCGAGTTGAGGCGTCGGGTAGATTTTACGTCGTATACGACATCCGCACCGGGATGGCGTTTGAGAATATCCCGAGCAAAGATCATCAGTAATTCGTCGGGCCAGACGATTTTACCGGTTGCAGTTACTGCTACGATACGGTCCCCATCGCCGTCGAGCGCGATGCCTAGCGCGGCGTTCTGGTGCTTGACCATGGCGATTAAATCCGCCAGGTGGGCGGGCACGGTGGGATCGGGGGCATGGTTGGGGAAATTACCGTCCACCTCGCAATACATTGACGAGACCCGACAGCCCAGGGCTTCCAGTAGCGGCACGGCGATCGGACCGGCTACGCCGTTGGCGCAGTCCAGTACCAGGTGGAGTTGTGGCACGGGGGTCACATCCTTGATTACGGCGGTGGAATAGTCGGCCCCGATAGTGTGGTGGCTGAGCTCGCCCTGGCCGTGGACCCAGTCACCGTCGATCATTTGCTGGCGCAGGGCGGTGATATCGTTGCCACTGACAGCGCGATTGGCAAGCACAAACTTGAAGCCATTGTATTGCCCGGGATTGTGGCTCGCTGTCACCATCACTCCGGATTTGACGCGGCTGAGGTGGTGTAGTGCGAAGTTGAGTAACGGCGTCGGGATCTGGCCCAGGTCGATGACATCGCAGCCGGTGCTGAGCAGACCCTGAATAAGCGCGGCGCTAAGAGACGGGCTGGAATTACGCCCGTCCGCGCCCACCGCAATGGCGACCTCGCCCTGACTCAAAACCCGTGAACCCAGCACCTTGCCGAGGTCTTCGGCGAACCGGGGGGTAATTTCCTGGTCTGCCAGTCCGCGAATGTCGTAATTTCTAAAGACCGATTCCGGCCAAAGGGCGGGGTCCGAGGTGGACAATGGTGGCACCGTCGGCTGCGGCCTGTCCCTGGGGGTCGCCGTCCTTACGGTAGATTGGGCGCTGTGGTCGTCGGACTGTGGCGGGGCCAGATCGAAAATGTCGTC
>JBFJMM010000214.1:0-3560 GCA_041633885.1 Porticoccaceae bacterium | reverse complement strand
TGTACGTTCGGTGTCGCCGGTCACGCGCTGTTAAAAACCTGTTGCGACTACGATGTAAGGCGGTTCAAGCGCATTAAATGTCGTTTTTCGGCGCCGGTATATCCCGGTGAAACCATTCGTACCGAAATATGGGCGGTTGCTAGCGGCTTCGCGTTCCGTTGTCGCGTGGTGGAGCGGGATCTGGTGGTGATAGATAACGGTTTTCTGGAAGCTAGCTAACCCGTCGGCGAGGCTGAACAGTTTATGCAGGATATTTTGCGGGGCATGCGTATTGTGGAAGGCGCTGCGTTTGTAGCCGCGCCGTCCGGCGCAATGACATTGGCGCAGATGGGCGCCGATGTGATTCGTTTCGATATGATCGGCGGCGGCCTGGACTATCGGCGCTGGCCGGTAGATCGCAACAATAACAGCCTGTTCTGGGCCGGATTGAACAAGGGCAAGCGCTCGATAGCGGTGGATTTTCGCACCCCCGAGGGACAGGAAATTTTAACCCGGCTAATCTGTGCCCCGGGGGAAAATGCCGGGTTGTTTATGACCAATTTCCCCCCCCGCGGCTGGCTGGCCGACGACAATTTACGCAATCATCGCGGGGACCTGATTTATCTTAATCTTACCGGGGATCGCCACGGCGGTTCGGCGGTGGACTACACCGTGAACTGTGAGGTCGGTTTGCCCGCCATGACTGGCGCAACCCAGGAGCCGGTCAATCACGTGCTGGCGGCCTGGGATCTGATTGCCGGGCAGACCCTGGCCCTTGGTTTGCTGGCGGCGGAACGTCATCGCCGCATCACCGGCGAGGGACAGATGGTCAGGCTGGCACTGGCGGATGTGGCGTTGGCAACCATGGGGCATCTCGGTTTCATCGCTGAAGCGCAGGTCAATGGTACTGATCGCGAGGCCTGTGGCAACTACCTGTACGGTGCCTACGGCAAGGATTTTGTCACGGCGGATCAGCGCCGAATTATGCTGGTGGGGCTTACCGGCAATCAATGGCGGGGCATCAGGAAGGCCACCGGACTGGGCGCGGACATCGACCAGCTTGCTGAAAGTCTGCATCTTGATCTCGAACGGGAAGGTGACCGTTTTCGCGCTCGCGAAGCCATCACGGCATTGTTGTCGCCCTGGTTTGCCGCGCGCACTTTCGACGCCATAGGGGCGGCTCTGGACGCGGCGGGGGTGTGCTGGGGTAAGTATCAGACGATGAAAGAGCTGGTCGATCAGGACCCCGAGTGCTCCACGGCGAATCCCCTTTTCGAAGAGGTTGAGCAGCCGGGCATCGGTTGCTATCTGACGCCGGGTAACCCCCTGTATTTTTCCGGTAGCCGTCGCCAGGCGGTGCGCGCGGCCCCCCTGGTGGGGCAGCACACCGATGAAATCCTGGCCGAGGAACTGGGCATGAGCAGCGCCGAGATTGGTCGCTTGCACGATGCCAAGATTGTCGCGGGCGCTGAGTAGAAGCTGACGTCGGGAGCCCTGTGCTGGCGTGGACGACCGGTGATCTTGTTGCTAAGGTTACGCCGTGGCCGTGTTTCACAACCCGCTCCCGATCGCCGGGGCCCTGTTATTGATTCCAACCCGGTAAGTACTCGCGGAGCAGATTGCGTAGAAGTCTTGGATGTAACTCGGAGTGGTTAGCGTCATGCAAAACCCGCACGCGGGGCGCACATTTCTTGAATCTGATCGTATTATTCGCAAGCAGGTCGAGCGCGCCTGGCATCAGTTTGTCGAGCGCGGTAGCTGCGCGGCCGATACCGTCCGGGACGTGGTGCTGAATTCATGGCACCGTTGTCGCAATGAGGGCGTGGAAGCGACGCGCACCTGTTCGCCATTGATCGCCAAGGGCAAACAGCTGGAGCAGCTTAAGCGGGAAAATGAAGAGCTGCTCCTCGCTTCTCAGCACACCTGGAAAATGTTGTCGGATATTCTGGTGGACACCGAGAGCCTGTTGTTGGTGGCCGCGCCCAATGGCGTATTGCTGGACGTGTGTGGTAATCCGCAGGTTGTCGAGGGTGGCGCCGATCAGTACGTGGCGCCGGGGTACGACTGGAGCGAGCAGAAAGCGGGGACCAACGCGGTTGGCACGGTCATCGCGTTACGGGAGCCCGTGGAAATTCACAGTGCGGAGCACTTCTGCCAGTCAGCTAAGATATGGACCTGCTCGGCAGCACCGGTTATCGATCACGTCAGTGGTGACCTGTTCGGAGTGATCGATATTACCACCCGAAATCACGCCTTCAGCCGTCAAAGTATTGCATTGGCCATGACCGCTGCCCGGCAGATTGAGCAAACGTTGCAGTCGCGGGAATTGGCGCGCAACGTGCAGCTACTGAACTGGTTTGCCAACAAGGCCGAGCGTTGGTACCGGGATAGCGTGGTGTTACTCGACCGTCGCGGCCGTGTTGTTACATGCAACGAACATGCCCGCAGGCTTTTTAACGGCGTTCGGCTGGGGCATCTGGCGCGCAGTGGCAGCGCCCTGTTGCCGGAAACTGCGCTTGGTGACGTCGACAATTGCGCACAGTTTTTGCCGGCCGGAATTGACCTGGTAGCGGTTGATACCTTCGCCGACACAGACACCTGGGAAGGTGGATTACTGGTACTGGAAAACCGCGCCTGTCGTGTCAGACCTGCGGCCCACGGCTCCCTCGTTGGGGCAAAACGTCGCGGGGCGTTAGCGGCGACAGAGCCTTTCGCCAGAATTGTCGGTGATTGCCCGTTGATGGAGCGTCTCAGAGATAGGGCGAAAAACTGGGCTGCCATGGCAGCGCCGATTCTCATCAGGGGCGAATCAGGCACCGGTAAGGAATTATTAGCCAGGGTCCTGCACGCGGCGTCACCGCGACGGGGTGGACCATTTGTAACGGTAAATTGCGCGGGGCTCGAAAAAGACCTGGCGGGGGGCGTAATATTTGGCTGTGAACACAGTGGGTTAGCGCGTCGCGATAGCGATCAGCATGGGGGGAAAATAGAGCAGGCCCGTGGCGGGACGTTATTCCTGCGTGGGGTGGACGTGCTGCCCGTCGCCGCTCAGACGCAGTTATTAAATTTTTTGCAGGGCCAGCCGTCCGGCGTGGCTGCTTCCCGTGTCAGACCGGTCGGTGTCAGGGTAATAGCGTCCATGGATGCGGGTACGGGAACACAGACTCTGGACCGCAACCTGTACCGAGTGCTGCAGGGTATGACCCTGCACGTGCCTCCCCTGAGGGACAGAGCGGGGGATTTGCCAGCGCTGGTAGATCATATTCTGGAGCAAACGGCCCGTGGAGCGGCGGCACCGCAAAAATTAGCGGATGCGGAACTGCTGCACTGGATGCAGCGTTACAGCTGGCCAGGCAACGTGCGTGAGCTGGCTAACGTACTGGAATCCATGTGTGTCGACAGTGAGCGGGGTGAGCTGTGCATCCGGGATTTACCAAAAAAGTGGCTTGCGCAGGCACCGGTGAACGCTGACTGGCAGGGGGGCCAAACGGCCGACGACTCCGGTGGAATACTGAATGATCTTGAAAAACAGGCCATTGCGCTGGAGATGGAGAAACATGGGGGTAATCGTACGCGGGCGG